>CAYPYM010000019.1:0-12482 GCA_964414435.1 uncultured Ignavibacteriales bacterium
CGTCGTAGAAGTCGATTCCCTGGACGCTCCATTTACCGCCGATACCGCCCGGGACACACATGTCGATTGTGCCGGCCGGTGTCGGAAACGTCTGATCGGGATTGGTAAGTGGGGTATACCCATCGTACAGGTAGACATCGTTCGATACGTAGGCGGTGTCCCCATCGGTTGCGGACGCCATGTAGTTATCGGCGCAGTCGTACCAGACGAAACTAATGGGAACGAACTGGCATTCGTAATCGAAGTTGGAGGTCGTGTGGAACCAGATCACGGCCAGTTCAGCCGTGTCGGAAACGAGGCAGGTCGGAGCCGGTGGTCCGTCGTTGAGGTCGGCCGTTGCCGTGATCCGGACTATTCCCGGTTCACACGGACTGCCGCCGCAATCGGCTGCACTCCCGGCGCTCCACGTGAGCGACTCCCAGGCGCACGACCGCAGCTGCTGTCCCGGCACTACCGAATCAATCGTGCCGACGATGGTATCGTATTGGATCAGGAGATCGAAATAGCCCCGCGCCTGGCCGACCTCGTTGCCCGGGAAGTACATGACCGAGATGCCTTCGGAAACGCCAAACTCGGTGGCCAGAGTCTTCTCGATGACTAACCGGGGATTGCCGGACTGGGCGTTGGTTGCAACGGTCCCTGTGAGGGTGAGACCGCACACAAAAAAACACCAACAAAAAATACTTCGCCTAGACATTCGTCCTCCCTTAGCGTATTTCGCTTAATCGCGAAATCGGAAACTTATGTCAGAAACATTAGCGAAGTACTGATATGTACCTGGTAAGATCCTTGGATTAGACGGTTTTTCCTGTGCGTGACATCCCCATGGTAACCGTTGAGGTTCCATTTGTCAACCCCTTTTTGTCCGGGCCGGCCAAAAAACCTCCGGCCGGCGCCGGTTTTCCCTTTGTGATTGTCCGGGGCCGGGAGGTCCTATATATTGTGGAGTATGGATATCTTCGACTCCCAGACCGAGCCCGGACCTAACCACGAACTCTCCGAGGTCAAGCCGCTGGCCGACCGGATGCGCCCGCGAACCTTCGATGAATTCGTGGGCCAGGAGCAGGTGGTCGGCGAGGGAAAGCCGTTGCGCAAGGCGATCGAGGCCGATCGCGTCGGCTCGATCATATTCTGGGGACCGCCCGGAACGGGCAAGACCACCCTCGCCGAATTGATCGCGCGCTCCACTCACGGTCAGTTCATTCCGTTTTCAGCCGTGACCTCGTCGATCAAAGATGTCAAAGAGGTCCTCACCAAAGCCGGGAGCTACTACCGGATGTCGGGGCGGCGGACCTACGTGTTCATCGATGAGATCCACCGCTTCAACAAGGCGCAGCAGGACGCTTTCCTTCCGTATGTCGAAAAGGGTGATGTCGTGCTGATCGGCGCGACCACCGAGAACCCGTCGTTCGAAGTCAATTCGGCGCTGCTCTCCCGCACCCGCGTCTACACGCTCGAACGACTCAGCCCCGAAGCGATCGGTCGATTGATCGATCGTGCCCTGAGCGATGCCGAGCGCGGCCTCGGCGAAATGCACTTGAGACTCGACGAAGGCGCCGCGGAGTTCATCCAGGCGGCGGCCGATGGCGACGCCCGGCGCGCTCTGTCACTGCTGGAGGCGGCCGCCGCGTTTGTCGGCGACGGGGGGACCCTGACGGTCGAAAACCTTCGGGACATTCACCAGAAAGGGGCGCTGGTGTATGACAAGGCGGGGGAGGAGCACTACAATCTCATCTCCGCGCTTCACAAGTCGATTCGCGGCGGCGATCCCGACGCCTCGCTGTACTGGCTGGCGCGGATGCTCGACTCGGGCGAAGACCCGCTCTACGTGGTCCGTCGGCTGATCCGGTTCGCGACCGAAGACATCGGGCTGGCCGATCCGTATGCCCTCACCCTGTCGCTCAACGCCCGCGACACCTATCACTTTCTCGGCTCGCCCGAGGGCGAGCTGGCGATTGCGATGTCGGTCGTCTACATGGCCTGTGCGCCGAAATCCAACTCGATCTATTTGGCTTTCGGTGCTGCCCGGAAGGACGTTTCGGAGCACGGCTCCCTGCCGACCCCACTGCACATTCGCAACGCCCCGACCCGGCTCATGAAGGAACTGGGTTACGGCAGGGATTACAAATACGCTCATGACTTTGAAGACGCCCTGACCGATCAGGAGTACTTTCCCGACGAACTCTCCGGCACGGAGTACTATCGTCCGAACCCGGTTGGCCGAGAAATCAAGATGGCCGAGTATCTGGAGAAATACCGTCGGTTCCGGGCCGATGCTCGTCGGAAATCACACGAGTGAGGCACGCGACGCAGAATCTGCTGCCGGGCCGACTTGATGAAAAAGTCCAAACCGGGGCCGTTGCGGTTCGTCTTAATGTATAGGTCTCACCACACCGGGACCGGTTGCGTCTTCCGCCAGGGCTTCAATCATCAAAGGAGGTTGCGTGTGAAACCAGCGCTCACGTTGTCCGCCGTCCTGTGTCTGTTGCTCCTCGCCGCGGCAGGCGCCGCCGCCGACAGCGACTATCCCTCACCCGCCAACGTTCGCATTACCTATATTCCCCAGCTCAATAACGAAGAGCAGGTGTTCATCTGTCCCACCGACAGCAACATCATTATCGCCAACTGGCGCGACTTCCGGCTCGGCTATCGCCGTATCGGGATCGGTCGCTCCACCGACGGCGGCCAGACCTGGAGCGATTCGCTCATTCCGACCAACATGATGTACTTTACTTTTGATGCCGCCCAGTCGGATCCGACCATGACGGTCGACCGGTTCGGTTCGTTTTACATGTCGGTGCTGGACTACGATAATTTCGGCGGCACCGGTCAGTCGACGATCTCGTTCTACCGGTCCGACGATAAAGGCGTGTCGTGGGTCGGACCGTATTCGGTGCTGAATCACACCCCCAACGGGATTGTCTTTGAAGACAAGCAGTTCATCACGGTCGATCGCACCGGCGGTCTTTACGACGGCAACCTCTATGTCGCCTGGGCGCGGTTTTACGATGGTCCCAACCGAATCCTGTTCGCCCGCTCCACCGACGGCGGCGTGACGTTCAGCGACACGCTCGTGGTCGGCCCCAGCCAGACGTCGTCGGGCTGCGGATCGAGCGTGCTCGACGCCGGCCAGTTTGCCAATCCAATTGTGGGCGCCGACGGCTCGGTGAATGTGTTCTGGATGGGAACCTCGCTCGATTCCGGCGCGACCTGCAGCGGTTATACCGCGATGAAGCAGCGGGTCTCGCACGACGGCGGGCAAACATTCGGAACGGAGAGAGTGCTTCTGCCGGTCTCCGGCTACACGAACGCCAACGGCGGCATCAACACCTATTCCGAGCCGGTGGGTGAGGCGGATATGAGCGGCGGGCCCTTCCACGGAAATCTGTATCTGACGTTCTGCAATTGGAGTCACCGCGACTACTATGGAGCGACCGAGGTTCAATTGATGCGATCGCCCGACAACGGCACGACCTGGGAGGAGCCCATTACCGTCAATGATGATGAACTCAGTACCAATAACAGTTTCCATCCCTGGATGTCCGTGACCGACGAGGGCGTCATCGCGCTCGTCTTCTACTCCGAACGTTACGATATACCCAACTACCAGCTCTTTGATCTCATGGCGGCTTATTCGTTCGACGGCGGCCGGACGGTTACGACGAATCATCGCATTACCACCGTATCGTCCTCGCCCGGCAGCCTCAAGCTCAATGACCAGGAGCAGCCGTACGAAACCGATGCCGTCGGCGGAATCGTGCCGGTCCGGATGGCGCCGAGGGCCGGTCTGATCGGGGAATACATCGGGGTGACGACCTTCCACGACAAGATCAACGCGGTCTGGACCGATTCGCGCGACGGCAACTCGGAAGTGTACACGGCCAACTGGTATTTGCCGACGCTTGAGCCGCGCCTGTTCGAACCGCTAACCATGCGCCACGCGCAGAATATCGATTATTTCTCGTGGGCGACGTCGTGGAAGCAGGATCAGGATCGCTATCGCCTGGAAATTGCGACCGATTCGTTTTTCACCGCGATGCTTACGACGTATGTCGTCGATACGCCGTTCGTGCAGATTGGCTCGCAATTCGACGAGGGCACCTACTACTGGCGGGTCAAGACGCTCCGCACGGACGGCAGCGACAGCTCGGCTTATTCCGAATGGCGCTGGTTCAAGATCGATCGGACGCCGCCGACTACGCCCACGCTGCTCGATCCGCCCAACGGGGCGGTCGTGAATGATCCGAATCCGACTTTTTCGTGGACGGACATTCCAACCGAATATCCGCAGATCGATCACGTTGAGGTATCGGTCGATTCGACTTTTCCGGGCGGTTCGACGGCATCGTACCCGTCGCTGCCCAACAATCCGCTTGTCCTGCCCGACCCGCTCACGGAGGGAGTCGAAACCTACTGGCGGGTGACGGCCACCGATGGGGCCGGCAATTCATCGACGTCCGGGTTCTTCAGCCTCACCTATATCAACTATGTTTGCGGCGATGTCGACAACTCGGGCGGCATTCCCAACATCAGTGATCTGACCTATCTGGTCGCCTATCTGTTTCAAGATGGAACGGCGCCGCCGGTGATGCCGGCCGCCAATGTCGACGGCGCCGGCGAGGTAAATGTCGCCGACGTGACTTATCTCGTGGCCTACCTGTTCCAGGGCGGTCCGCCGCCGATCTGCTGACAGCAGCCCGCCGCCTTTCCGGGCGGTTTGCCAACAGTTGACGGAGCGCTCCCGGTTTTCCACTTGCCGGGGGCGCTTTTTCGTGGGCAAAACTGGCTCGAAGAGTCTCTGATTTTGCTCATCCGCGGGGCTGCAAACCTTCAGAATATGGTCGTTCAGGCCGATTAACTATTCAGGCAAAAACGATAGGATACCGCATGTCATCGGGGCTAGTGCGGTCCTTGCCGAACGCAGTTCTTCGCTGCGATACCGGCATATGCGTATCGGCAAGACACTACTTAAACAACAGAGGAGAGACTCTCATGCAGAAGTCATCACTCATCGCCGGGTTCGTCATCGTGTGCCTCGCGTTCGCCGGCGCGGTTGCGGCAGCCGACAACGGCCCGAAGCTCAACACGAACTGGTACGGCTACATCAAGCTCGATGCGTCGTACGATCAAAACCTCACCAGTCACGGCAATTTCGTGATGTGGGTCCAGCCCGAAGCGGTCGATCAGAACGACGCGCAGTACAACATGACGGCCAACGAGACGCGTTTCGGCCTGAGCCTTTCCAGCACCGGCGACCAGAAGTATAAAGTCGGCGGAAAGGTCGAGTTCGATCTGTACGCCGGGGTCGGCGGCGGCTCGATCGCCGAGAATAAGGCGATGCTTCAGCTCCGCCACGCCTACTTCACGATTGAATCCGGCAACACCAAGCTCCTTGCCGGTCAGAGCTGGGACATTATTTCCCCGCTCAATCCCGCTACCCTGAACTACCCGGTTCTCTGGGGCGTCGGCAACATCGGTTACCGTCGTCCGCAGATCAGCCTCTTCCACAATATCCCGGCCGGTGACAATACCAGCGTGACCGTTGCCGGCGGTTTCTTCCGCACGATCGGCAACGATCTTACCCCGACCTTCTCGCTCGCCCTGGGCGAAACGGCGGAGGGCGCCGATGACGGCACCGACGCCGCCATTCCGTCGATCCAGACGATGTTCGAGGTCAACCACAAGATGGCCGACGGCGGCAAGATCCGCGCCGGCGTGTCGAGCCTCTACGGCAAGCTCAAAGCCGAAACCAACCTCGGCAACTCGGAGAACTACGAGAGCTGGGCGTTCTGCGGCCACCTGCAGGTCGACTTCTCCAAGCAGATCGGTATCGCGGGCGAAGCCTACACCGGTTCGAACCTCGGTTCGTACTTCGGCGGCATCCTGCAGAACAGCACCATCGACGGTGTCAACAGCACCGGCGGCTGGAGCTGGGCCTGGCTGCAGGCGACCCCGAAGGTCAAGTTCGGCCTCGGCTTCGGCATCGACGATCCCAGTGATGAAGACCTGACCACCGGTCGGTCGAAGAACCAGGCCTATTTCGGCAACGTTCGTTACTCGATCGTTCCGCAGGTTACGGTTGGGCTCGAGCTTTCCCAGTGGCAGACCGACTACCTGAACGCCGAATCGGCCAAGGACTTCCGGGTCCAGACCTCTTTCATCCTGAGCTACTAGAAAGAGAGCAACCAGAAAATGACATCTCCATCGTCGGATCGGTTGGGGCGAGCCGGTCCGAGCGTTTTAGGGGCGAGACCAGGGGAAGGAGAACAGCATGCGTAGACTACTTTCAATCTTTGTAGTCCTGGCCGTTGTCGCCGGTGTGACCACCGCGGCGCTGGCCGAGGACGTTGTCAAGATCGGTTTGAACTACCCCAAGACCGGCCCCTATGCCACTCAGGGCGCCGACCAGTTCCGGGCCGCCGAGATGGCGGCCGCTGAAATCAACGCCGCGGGCGGCATCATGGGCATACCCGTGGAAATCGTCTGGCGCGACTCGCAGTCGAAGCCGGACATCTCCAAGACGAACGTCGTCGAGATGATCGACCAGGATCATGTCAAGATGGTCTTCGGCGGCTCCTCGAGCGCCGTGGCGATCGCCGCCGGCGACGTTTGCCAGCAGAAAGGCGTTCCGTTCTTCGGCACGCTGACCTACTCGACCTCGACCACCGGCGAAAAGGCCCACCGCTACGTCTTCCGCGAATGCTATGATTCGTGGATGGCGGCGAAAGCGCTGGCCAGCTACCTCAACAGCCACTACGCCGGCAAGAAGTACATGTACATCACCGCCGACTACACCTGGGGCTGGACGACCGAGGCCTCGATGCGCAAGTTCACGAACACCGAGGATGTCGAAACCCACAAGGGCGTGCTGACCCCGCTCGGCACGACCGACTTCGGCAAGCAGCTCAGCCTGGCCAAGCTGGTCAAGCCGGATGTGCTGGTGCTGGTGGTCTTCGGTGACGACATGGTCAACGCCATCCGCCAGGCCACCGCCATGGGCCTGAAAGCCACCACCCAGATCGTCGTGCCGAACCTGACGCTCGGCATGGCCGAGGGCGGCGGGCCGAAGGTCATGGAAGGCGTGGTCGGGGCGCTGCCGTGGTGCTGGCAGGTGCCGTACAAGTACAACTACACCGGCGGCATCAAGTTCGTCGAGAACTACGCCGCCAAATACAACCGCTACCCGAGCACGTCGGGCGCCTCGGCCTATACTATCGTGTACGAATACAAGAACGCGGTGGAGCGGGCCAAGAGCTACCAGCCCAACAAGGTCGTGGCCGCCCTTGAGGGCCATTCATACCAGCTGCTCAAGGACACGCAGACCTGGCGTGACTTCGACCACCAGTCGGTCCAAACCGTCTACGCGGTGAAATGCAAACCGCAGGCGGACGTCCTCAAGAACAAATACCAGCTCGACTATTTCGAGATAATGAGCAGCCTCGACGGTCCGACCGCGACGATTTCGCGGGCGGAATGGAACGAGATGCGTCAGGCGGCCGGCCTTCCGGCCGACCTGGAACCCCTGACTTCGGTGGCCGCCCACTGATAGCTGCGGGCGCTCGGATGTTAACCGGGAGAAGCGTTGTAAGGCGCTTCTCCCGGCTCATTGTGCGCAGGGACGGGTGAGATCCGTACGACCCACCGCTGTCGGTTCACCGATATGCAAAGGCAGAGTAACATGTTTAGATGGAACATCAGAAACCAGATACTGTCTACGGGGGTTGTCAGTCTGCTCGTATTGGTCGGGGTGGTTGTCTATTTCTTCAATTTCACTCGCGGTGCCTTTATGCAGTCGAGTGAAAACCTGCTTGAAGTGACACTCGACCAGTACGCGTCCGAAATCGACCGTGAATTCGCAGGCCGTCAGCGATCGTTCTCCGACTGGACGCGCGACGACGTCTTCGGCCTCGCCCTCGAGTTTCATACCACCGACGAACTCAAACGCGAATTCGACAAGTGGATTCGGGAGGACGCCGGTTTCGCGGTGCTCGCCCTGGTCGATCAGAACGACCGGGTGGTTGCCGCCACCACATCCCCGACGCTCGAGGCGCGCGGCGGCGCCCTGGTCGGCACCGTGCTGACCGAGCTGACCGCAATCCCCAGCGACCGCTCCGTCTCCTTCGTCTCCAGCGGGACCCTGGAGGGACTCGGTCTGACCAATCCCAATTGCTACGTCTTTCACAAACTGAGTCACTCTTCGACCGGCGAAGTCAACGGCGCGTTTGTGGCTTTCCAGAGTTTTGAGTCGATCGATCGCCTCACCGGCGATCTCAGAGACGCCCTCACCGGTCGCGGCTACAATGACGTGAGCATCTGGATCGCGCTCGGCGGCCGGGACATGATCTCGTCCAGCGGCGAGATGGGTACCATGGCGCAGAGCGAGCTGCTGACCTGGTCGACGACGGCGCCCGACGGGCACGTCGCGATGACCCCGATCGCCGGCGACAACACCTTCGTCGGCGCCAATCACCTGAATCCGCCGAGTGACGACGGAGGCGCCGTCGCGGAGAAGCCCGTGCTGATGGCGGCGGTGCCCGAGAGCGCCGTGATGGGCCAGCTCAACAGCCGCCTGACGATGATCCTGATCATCGGCCTGCTCGGCACGCTGATCGTGATGGGCCTCAGTTATTACAACGCGTCACGTATCTCCCGCCGCGTCTCCAACGTTTCCGATGTCGCCGTGGCCATGTCGGCCGGCGAGATCGATCGGTCGGTCGATTTCCACTCGCGCGACGAACTGGGAACGCTCGCCCGGAGCTTCCGCTCACTCGCGGAGTATATGCAAGAGATGGCCGCCACCGCCGGGCGGATCGCCGACGGTGACCTCACCACGAAGGTGAGTACGCGCAGCGAACGGGACAGTCTCGGTATCGCCTTCAGCAAGATGGTCGCCAATCTTTCGGAGATCATCGCCAATCTGGACGCCAGTGCGGGCGAACTGGTCAGCGCCGCCAACGAGATCTCGAGCTCTTCGGAACAGATGTCGCGCGGGGCCCAGGGCCAGCGGGATCAGGTCCAGCAGGTGTCGACGGCAATCGAAGAGATGACCGCGACCGTGACCGAATCATCCCGTTCGGCCGATGAGGCCAGCTCGTTGTCGAAGAACGCCTCGGACACCGCCGAATCGGGCGGCCACGTCGTCACGGACACGATCAACGGCATGCAGCGGATCGCCAGCGTGGTTCGCGGATCGGCCGAATCGATCACGGTCCTGGCGCGCGCCGCCGATCAGATCGACGAGATAACGCAGGTGATCGACGACATCGCCGACCAGACCAACCTGCTCGCGCTCAACGCCGCGATCGAGGCGGCCCGGGCCGGCGATCAGGGACGCGGATTCGCGGTCGTGGCCGACGAGGTCCGGAAGCTGGCCGAGCGAACCGGCAAGGCAACCGCCGAGATCTCGGCGATGGTCAAGGATATCCAGACCAAGACCGAGGAAGCGGTCGAAAGCATGGAAGCCGGCATTCAGGAGGTTGACAAGGGACGCGACCTCGCCGACAAAGCCGGCAGCAGCCTCACCGAAATCGTCGAAATGTCGCGTCGGGTCACGGAGACCATTCTCCAGATCGCCTCCGCCAGCAACCAGCAGTCCTCGGCCGCCGAGGAGATCGCGCGGAGCATGGACAAGATCGCGACCGTGACGGGTGAGACGGCGCAGGGGGCCGAACAGTCGGCCGCCGCCGCGGAAGAACTCAATCGCCAGGCCGAGAGCCTCAAACAGCTCGTCGGCCGGTTCACCATATCACAAAGGGGACTCATGGGCTGAGCCGCACCGGCGACGGACATGCCGTCACCGCGGCCACCCGCGAACGCGGTGCAGTCTGATATCAGGAGGTTCGGTACATGAAGGTCAACTTGAAGCTGACCCACAAACTACCGGGAATGATCAGCATCATTGTGGTCGGCTCAATCGGCGCGCTGGCTGTTATCAGCACAACCAAGTCCAGCCGCTCTCTCGAGGAACTGGCGCGCACGGACCTGGCTCATCTGGCCACCATGTCATATGAGATGTGCCAGGTGACAGCTCGCAACACCCAGGAAAAGGTCCGATCCGATATTGCGATGGCCCGCCAACGGTTCGACCAGATGGCGCCCGGCGGAGTGGAACTGCGTGACGGCCGGCTGGTCCTGCACCGCGACAGCTCCGAAACCGTGATCAACGACAACACGGAGTTTGTCGACGACGTCAAGGCCAAAACCGGGGCCGCTTGCACCATCTTCATGAAAGAGGGCAGCCGCGCCAGGCGGGTCGCCACCAGCGTGATCGACGAACGCGGCAACCGGGCGGTCGGCACCTACATTTCGCAGCCGGTATACGACGCCGTCTTCCGCGACGGCATGAACTATATCGGCCGGGCGTGGGTGGTCGACGGCTGGTATGTTACCGCCTACCAGCCGATCCGTGACGCCTCCGGCGCCGTGATCGGATCGTTTTTCTGCGGCGTACCCGAAGACTCCGACCACCTGCGCGAGGCATTGCTCGCTCAGAAGATCGGTAAGACGGGGTACATCTACACCATGGACGGCAAGGGTGTGCTCAGGATCCATCCGAAGAGCGAGGGGCAGGATATCAGCAACAACGCTTTCGCCCAGGAGATGATCGCCAGGGCGCCGCAGCTCCAGGACGGTCAGATCGCCTGGATCGAATACAAGTGGGATCGCGACGGCGTGCTCGCCAGGAAGATCGTCGCCTACGCCTATTTCAAGGACTGGGACTGGATCATCGGCGCCGGCAGCTATCTCGATGAATTCACGGCTCCGGCGAACAGCATTCGGTCGGCCATCATGTACTTCGGCGTCCTCATGCTTCTCATCGCGGTGGTGCTCGCCTGGTTCTTCGCCCGGACGCTCGTCCGGCCGATTCAGGGCCTGGTGGAAGTGGCCGATGCGGTGGCGCTCGGCGACGTCAGCCGCCGTGTGCCGGTGAAATCGAACGACGAGATCGGAGCGCTGGCCCGCGCCTTCCGTTCCATGATTGAATATCTGCAGGAAATGGCCGAGGCGTCGCAACGCATCGCCCAGAACGATCTGTCGGTCACGGTAACGCCGCGATCGGACAAGGACCTGCTCGGCAACTCGTTCCGACAGATGATCCACAACCTGACCGGCGTAATCCGCCAGCTCTCCGACAACGCCCGCGAACTGGTCAGCGCCGCAACCGAGATCTCATCGGCGTCGGAACAGATGTCGCGCGGGGCGAGAGAGCAGTCGGCCCAGATCGACCAGATCTCAACGGCGGTCGAGGAGATGAGTTCGACGATTCTCGAAAGCTCGCGCAACAGCAACCAGGCCTCCGAAGAGGCCGCGGCGGCGTCGATCACCGCCACATCCGGCGGCGACACCGTCAACGAGACGATCATGGGGATGCAGAAGATCGCCGATGTCGTACGCGAATCGTCGGCGTCGATCGCCAAGCTGGCCAGCTCGGCCGACCAGATCGGCGAGATCACCGAGGTCATCGATGACATCGCCGACCAGACCAACCTGCTGGCGCTCAATGCCGCCATCGAGGCGGCCCGCGCCGGCGAGCAGGGGCGCGGCTTTGCGGTGGTGGCCGACGAAGTGAAGAAACTGGCCGGCGATACACACCGCGCGACCACCGAGATCTCGGAACTGGTGCAGCTGATCCAGGCCGACACCAGCGACGTTCAATCGCGCATTCAGATGAACCCGGAGCAGCTGGAAGCCTTCAAGGAAGACGGCGCACGGGCTCATGTCGGCATGGAAAGCCTGATGCAGATGTCCGGCAGCCTGATCGAAACCATTGCAGCCACCGCCCTGCGCAGCTTCGTGGAAACCGCCAAGATCGACCACCTGGTTTACAAAATGGAGGTGTACAAAGTCCTGCTCGGCGTGTCCGGCCTGGGCGAACGCGACTTCGCCAGCCATCAGGGATGCCGGCTGGGCAAGTGGTATTACGAAGGCGACGGCAAGGAATGCTTCTCCCAACTGCCCGGCTATCGGGCGCTGGAAAACCCGCACATCGAAGTCCACCGGTATGGCGTCGAGGCGGTCCGCCTCTTTCATGCCGGCGATCACGAACAAAGCATCCGCGAACTCGGCATGATGGAGGCGGCCAGCACGGACGTCATCCGCAATCTGGAACTCATGGCGGCCAGCGGCGCGAAAGACCCGGGCATTCTTTGCGTCGGGAGCCGCTGATATGCACGATCGCACCGGCACCTGAACAAGCCGGTGCGCCCCCCGTCTCGGCGATCGGCGATTGAGCTATGCTGAGCCATTCCAGAGGACAGGCTCCCGGAACCCGACATGCCCAGCAAGAACCCGATCACCGACGCGGCAGGACACGCCGCCACAGCCATCGAAAAAACCATCCGCCCCAAGGAACATGACCTCGGCGGCTTCACGGTGCGCAGAGCATTACCCATCGCGGGACAGCACATGGTGGGCCCCTGGATTTTCTTCGATCACATGCGGTCCATTTCCCGTCGGGGCACGGCATCGACGTCAGACCCCAC
>CAYPYM010000019.1:12492-13696 GCA_964414435.1 uncultured Ignavibacteriales bacterium
TCGGCCGGGCGAGGTCAATCTCATGGTCGCCGGCTGCGGCATCGTGCACTCGGAACGCCAGCGCGAAGAAGTGAAGGCCGGCAACGACAACCGTCTTGAAGGCCTGCAGCTGTGGCTCGCCCTGCCCGAGGACGACGAGGAAACAGAGCCGCAGTTTCACCATTACGAGGCCCGCGAACTGCCGCAGGTCGACGTCGGCCCGGTTGCCGTCCGCGTACTGATCGGAGCCGCCTACGGAACCCGCTCGCCGGTGCGGACCTTCGCCGACACCCTGTACCTGGAAGCGGAACTGAAGACGGGCCAGAGCCTGGTCATGCCGGATGGCGCGGAGGAAAGGGCGATCTACGTCGTCCGCGGCGAACTCTCGGCGCGTGGCAGCGCGATCGAAGCCTTGTCGATGGCCGTGCTCTCGCCGGAACCGGGCATCACCGTGACCGCGACCCAGGACACCCGCCTCATCGTCATCGGCGGACAGCGGCTCCCCACCCGCCACCTCTGGTGGAACTTCGTGTCCAGCCGGCCGGAACGGATCGAACAGGCGAAACGCGACTGGGTGTCGGGAGGATTCCCCACAATCCCGAGCGACGAGGAGGAGTTCATCCCGCTACCGGAGCGCTGACGAAACACCGCCGCGCTGCGGGCGCGAGCGTCTACGCTATGCCGCCGGACTGCGGCACGCCTTGACCGCCGCCACCGCCCTGCAGGCATTGTCGTAGACGGCTTGCCAATCCCCATCCGCCAGCATCTGCTTGCTGGCGATCCAGGTTCCGCCCACGGCAAGCACGCAGTCCAGTTCGAACCAGTCCGGGATGGTGTCGACCTTGACGCCGCCGGTGGGAATGAACCCCGGATGCAGATGCGCATGAGGGGCGTTGAGGGCGGACAACATGTCCGGCCCGCCCGCAGGCATGGCGGGAAAGAACTTCATCCGGCGAATGCCCATGTTCAGGCACATGCCGATATCGGCAGGCGTCATCACGCCGGGGATGAACGGCAGCGAACGATCCGAAGCGCGCGACACCGTATCCGCGACGAGCCCGGGAGACAGCGCGAAGCGAGCACCGGCCGCCACCGCGCGGTCGACATCCCCGGGAGTGAGAACGGTGCCGGCGCCGACGAGCATTTCAGGGCGGGCGCGGCGCATCCTCTCGATCACCTCGGCTGCCGCCGGCGTTCGGAACGTAATCTCGGCGAGCGGCAGACC
>CAYPYM010000019.1:13706-14104 GCA_964414435.1 uncultured Ignavibacteriales bacterium
CTGGATCAGCGCATCCGCCAGCGGTTCCGCCTGGGCAACGTCGTCCACGGCGATGACCGGGATAACGCCGATGTCGGCAATACCGGACACAATTGCGTCGTTCAAAACCATGCTCCGTTTGGAATCCATCTCAAGACAAGCCGTGGACTGTGTGTCGCCGCCCGCACGCCGCAAAGGTGCACGCCGAAGGGGAGCTATGCCGCATCGAAACACGGCTGTTGCGCGAAGCGAACCGTCGCGTAGAGTGGTGCCGATACCCGTTGGCAAACACGAATTATGGATAGCGGCACATGATGTCAGGATTTTGCGCGATCGGCGAATGCATGATCGAAATATCCGGGGACGGTACGAACGGCTGGCAGCTCGGATTTGCCGGCGACACCTTCAACACCACCTGG
>CAYPYM010000020.1:0-14037 GCA_964414435.1 uncultured Ignavibacteriales bacterium
GGAGTCGATGCGGACATTGGTGAAGTCGCCCACGCCGCAGACCTGCGAGACGGTAGGCTGACCCTCGATATCGGTGGCGTAGATGCCCTCAAGACAGATGTAATCGGTATCGTTGCCGCAGCGATCCACAGTCGTGTCCATCGGTACGTAAAGCACCGGGGCCTGGTCGCGGGTGACAACGACGGTGACCGTATCAACGGCGGCGCCGCAGTAGCCGTCGGCGGTGATTATGATCGGATAAGTTCCCGCCTCATTCACGAGCAGGCTGACAATACCGTTGGCGTAGTTCGTCGCGCCGGACACGTTAACCGTGACCTGAGTGCCGGTAGTCGATACCGGGAACGATATCGTCTTGCCCGAGACCAGACACATGAGCGTGTCGATATCGTCGGGCGCGGTGATGGTCGGCGGATCGGCTTTGACCACCGGCACATCGAATTCGCAGGTATCGGCATTGCAAAGCGCGGTCGCAATCATCGTGATATGGGTCGTGCCGGTGGCGTTGACCGGGACGCAGACGCTGCCGGTCTCGGCATCATACCAACCGATCGGCTCGACCGTGACAACCGCGCTGAAGGGCGTCACCGGCGCCGCGACACAGACCGTGTCGGGGCTGCAGATGGTATCCACCGCCGGCGCGCTCGGGCAGAGAATCGACGCCACCTCGCCCGGCAGAACGACAACCATGACCGTGTCGGAGCCGGTCTTCCCGCAGGCATCGGTCACCGACACCGGGAACCGGTGGATACCGGCCGCGAGACCGTTGAAGCAGATCGTGTCGCCCTGGAGGACCCCGTCGCCGGGATCGATCGAGACTATATTGCTGTCCGGATCGTCGGTCGTGTACGGCAGACACACATCGGCGGGGCCGCACGTCGTAACCGGTTCCGGATCGTTGATGACAATGGTCGGCGGGCGGTTCTGCTGCCAGGTCACCGTGAACGAACAGGTGTCCTCGCCGCACATACCCGACGCATTCAGCGTGATCGTCCGCGAACCGCTCGTTTCGAGCAGCGGCACGCAGACGTTGCCGCCGTCAATGTAAGCACCGCCGAAGGCGGAGACGAGGTCTGCCGACGCTGACACATCGAACGGGAAGCAAACCGTGTCGGGGCCGCACAGGAAGAGCGTGGTGTCACCGGGACAAGTGACCGTCACCGGCTCGGAGATATTTACCTGCATTTCGACCGTGCAGGTGTCGGCGTTGCATTCGGCGCTGCCGATGACACGAATCGAGTACAGACCGCTGGTATCGGCGTAGAAACAGAGCTGATCATCGGCCCAGGTGCCGTATGAGGCCTCGACCGTGAAATTCGTGCCGGTCACCACCAGCGGCAGGCAGATCGTGCCCGGCGTGCATCCATTCTGAACCATCGGTTCGCCGCCGCCGGGGCACTCGATCGCGACGTAATCACCGGTCGTCACGGTGATGCAGAACGAGGCGGTATCGGCCAGACCGCAGGCGTCAGTGGCGATCACCTGGGCACAGTACACGCCGTTGGTGTCGGGCAGGAAACAGATCGTACCGTCGCCCGGATCGTAAACGCCGAGGCTCGACGTCATCGACACGACGTTGTTGTCGGGATCGGTGTAACTCACCGGGACACAGATGTCGGCCGGCTGGCACTGAGCGACGGTGGTATCGTACGGACCGACCGTCACTAAGGGCGGCAGGTTCGGGATGACATGGAGAATCGCCTGGTCGCTGTCCTCTCCTTCGCAGGCGTCGATCGCCTGCACCGTCACGACGTACGTGCCGGCGGTGTCGATGGCGACGCAGACGCGCCCGGTGACGGCGTTGTACACGCCGCCGGTGACGTTGACCTGAGCGATATTGTGATCAACATCACTGATCCCGACCGGCAGGCAGAGCGTGGTCGGTTCGCAGAACGTCATGGTCGTGTCCGGCGGCAGAATGACGAGCGGATCGCTGTTGCAGTTCACCCGCACCTTGAAGGTGCCCGAATAGGTGTTACAGTCGGTCGAGGCGGTGATACGAATCGTATTCGTATTGGAGCATTCACTCCAGAAGCAGACCGACTGGGCTTCCGCGTCCCACCAGGTGTTGATGCCGGAGACCTGGACCGTAGCGTTGGACGGTATGCCTTCGATCGGGAAACAGAACGTATCCACCAGGGAACAGGTGAACACACTGGTATCTTTCGGCCAGAGGATCGAGACGTCCTCATCGGTGAGCACCGTGACATGACCGGTGTCGACCACGGTGTGGCCGCAGCTGTCGGTGGCGGTCACGATGACGTCGTACTCGCCCTGCGTGTACGCAACGAAACAGGCCAGGTCGTTCTCCCACACCATGCCGTCGCCGTCATTGACCGTCACGCTCATCAGGTCGTTGTCGGGATCGGTGACATTGAGCGGCAGACAGATCCAGTCGGCCTTGCACAGATAGACGGTCGTGTCGGGCAGCGGACTGATGACCGGCGGAGCGCCGTAGGTGACGCCGATTGCGACGGTGTCGGCAGCCGACTGTCCGCACGAGTCGGTCACGGTTACGACCAGTTCGTACTGGCCGGCGGTCTCGGGCGTGAAACAGACCTGGCCGCTGGACGGGTCGTAGGTGCCGAGACTCGTCGTGACCGATTCGTAAACGCTGCTCATGTTGACATCGACACAGATCGGTTCGATGTCACAGTTATTGATGTTGAAGTCGTCGCCCAGCGACACGAACGGCGGGGCGGACAGGTCGACCGTGACATTGATCGTATCGGCCGCGTATTTCCCGCAGCCGTCGGTCAGGCCGAGCACAAAGGTGTAAACGCCGGCGGAGTCGGGCGTGAAGCAAAGCTGACCGGTCTGGGGATCGAAATTGCCGAACGCCGGCTCGGTCCACGACATGATGGTATCGGCGGTGAATTCGACCGGGATACAGATCTCTTCGGGGGCGCACTGGAAGACGCTATAATCTTCGCCCATGCTGAGGCCCGGATCGATGGCTCGGTACACCGTCACGCGGGTCGTGTCCGCAGCAGTCAGGCCGCACGAGTCGGTAGCGGTGACGACGATCTCGTACACGCCGGTGGTGTCGGCCTCGAAGCAGACGGTATTGTTGGCGGCGTTGATGACGCCGTTGTTGACCGTTACCGACTCAAGGTTGCCGTCGGCGTCGGTCACGGTCGTATTGAAACAAATCGTATCGGTCGTGCAGAGGGCCATGTCGAAATCGCCGGCCGACGAGACAAACGGTCCGACATTGAGATCGACCGTGATGTCGACCGTATCGGTGGCGGTCAGACCGCAGGAGTCGCTGATGGCGACGATCAGGCTGTAGATGCCGGAGGTGTCGGGGCGGAAACAGATTTCCTGCGTCTCGGGATCGTACTGGCCGATGTTCGAGGTCAGGTCGGAGAACGCACCGACCGAGCTGAGATCAACGCAGATGCCCTGCGGCTCACAGAGGCTGAGCGCATAATCATCGCCGAGATCAAGCGTCGGCGGCGGCGGGAATTCCACGGTAACATTGAGCGTATCGGTGACCTCGCGACCGCACCGGTCGACCACACCGAACACGATCGCATAGACGCCGGCGGTATCGGGGGTAAAGCAGATCCGGCTGCTTGCCTCATCGAACGTGAACAGCTCCGCCGGCAGAATATAATCGGTGATGCTGTCGGCGACCACCGTCACCGGGACGCAGATCGTGTCGGAGCCGCACTGGTAGGCGGTGTAGTCGTCGCCGAGATCGACCGTCGGCGGATCGGGAATCGCAATCGTTATCACGGTCGTGTCGCCGGCCGCTACCCCGCAGGAGTCGGTGGCGGTGACGATCAGCGTGTAGACACCGGCGGTGTCGGCCGCGAAGCAGACTTCGCCGGAGGAAGCGTCGTAGGCGCCGTAGTTGACCGTCACCGATTCGATGTCATTATCGGGATCGCTGATGGTCGCTCCGAAACAGACCGTATCGCCGGCACACATGGTCTCGTCGAAACCGGGATCGGTCTCAACCATCGGCGGACGGTTGCCGTTGACCGTCACCGGCACGGTGCAGGTATCGGCGTTGCCGCAGTCGTCGACCGCTTCGATCACGATATCGAACGACGAAGACGAATCGCCGGCGAAGCAGACCGAGTTGCCGTTCATCACGGCGTTGCCCGAGAGAATATTGAGAGTCACGTCACCCTGTTCGGGGTCGGTGGCGCTAATATCAAAGCAGAAAGTGTCCGGAACGCAGGTGAAGAACTCCTGCGCGTCGGGGCAGTTGATGGTCGGCGGCTTGTTTCGGATAACGGTGACGATGACCGAATCCACGTCCCATTCCGGACTGGAAGCCGCGGCGGGGCTGTCCAGCCCCTCGCAATTGTCGAGATACGAGTAATAGAAGATGTAACTTGCCGAATCGACAGCATCGGGGGTGAAACAGGTCCGGACCGTTGAATCGTTCAGGACGGTCGTCTGGCCCGGGCCGCCGGCCTGTTCGATCCAGACCTGATCGCCGTCGGGATCGGACGCCACGACATCAAAGCAGATTTCCTGCGGATCGCCGCAGAAGGCGATCGTGGTGTCGTCGGGAAACAGCGCCGGCCGGGTGTTATACCAGATGGTGTCATAGACCATCGCCGAATCCATGCTGCAGTCGTCGTAGACCCCGACCGTGAAGGTGTACACGCCGGCGGTGTCGAACGGATAGGTGATCACGCCGGTTCCGCCGTCGATCCAACCGGGACCATCGAGCAACACGTAGTTAACCGGGGCGCCCTCCGGATCGCTGGCGTAGACCTTCAGGTAGCGTTCGCCCGGTCCGTAGCAGACCTTGAACGAACTGTACTGGTCATTGATTACCGGGGCCACGTCGACATTGAGGATGTACTTTTTGTAATAGAGGGTCGAATCGTTGAGCTCGGAATGGACTCGGTATTCAAGAACGTACTGGGTGTCGGCGGTCGGCGTGTACTCGTAGTAGCCGTAGAGCTTGTCGCTGACCTCCGAGGTGATCGTACCGGGACCGGAGACAATTTCGAATCGAAGCGACGAGTCGGCGAGGTTGCTCCATCGGATCGCCAGGGTATCGTAGATGGTCTGGCCGTCGCACAGCCCCACCGAATCAACGGGCATCGGTGGATTCGCGGCAGCGGCCCCGCCTGCTAAAATTGTAAAGAGAATTGCAAAAGGTATCAGTAGCCGAAAAAGCCCTGTTCTATTCATCTTTCCTCCCGGCCTTACCGTCGTGAATGGGCGGATCGTAGACGGTTGACAGGATGTACTGAAATTCCCTCAGGAGCGAGGGTAGTGCCTTATATTCACACAAATACGAGGACACAGAGTCCCCGCAAACGCAATTCTTAGCGTTGAAAAGTGACCTCTCAACGATGTAGCGGTTAAACAGTTCGCAAATGCAGTAAATATGCGATATGACGTAACCATCGAAATATAATCCTAACGCCCGGAAAGTCAAGGTCATTTCACTCCTGAGCCAGTGAGACGCAAGAATCCTGCCAACATTTTAAGAGCTTTAAGTCTAATAACTTAGGCCCCCGATTAAACAAACGGTGCATGAGGCTGTCTATTATATGAAAGGTTCTGGACAGTTTGTGCTACGGATTGCCTATTCGGACCTGTCCGGCCGAGGACACGACCCGGTCCGCATACCCGAAGAGATACGCCCTAAATGTTAGCGTAATATTGAGATTTGGGTATATTTAAGCAGGGTTGGAGGTGCCTCCCGTTGCGTAAATCAGTCGCCATTTCTGCGCTTCTCGTGATGCTGACGGTGCCGCCGCTGTCGGCCCAGGTGGACAGCTGGCCCGGTCCGCTCGGTCGACCGGACTCACCGGAGCGATCCGGGACGTTCGTCGGGTCGTTCGGGCGAGGACCGTACTATCCTATCTGGCGGACTGTCTGGCCGGTTGAACAGGCGCCGATCGGCACCTCGAAACTCCGCGCGACCCTCCCGAGCGTGGGTCTCATGGCCGGAGCCTGGAGCGATCCTTTCTCGTTCAAAAGTGATCCGACATTCGAGTTCCCGGCCGGTTCCGGGGTACAGTACCTCGACCGGTTGGCGATAAGCGTCGGCGGGATTCACGACGGCGACACGCTCGTCTCGTCCTCGGTCGTGTTCAACGCCATGTGGGGCGCTGAATTCTTCGCCCCCGACGATCCCTACAACCACGTCACGGTCAGACCGATCGACCCGGGAATCGGCCTCGGCCTAGAGTCCGAGGTGGTTGACACTTTCACCAACGCGATGTATCCGAACATCGCCTTCACCTACGACCGGGTCCGCCGCGGGTATCATATTCCGCTGGGGATCAAGGTGACCAAGCGCCTGCTCGCCGTGGATGTCGGACGTTATGAGAATGTATGTCTTCTCGACCTGACGATTACCAACGTGAGCCGTTCGCCCATTTCCGAGGGATGGGTCGGGCTTTACTTCGAACCGTACGCCGGCCGGTGGGCGTTCGACTCTTATGGTCCCGGCTCGCCGTCTGACGATCTCGTGGGATCGCTGCGCGATATCGGAAGCGTATACGTAATCGATAACGACGGCGATCCGGCCGGCGGCTACTTTCGAAAGGACACCAGTTGCGCCGACGGGGTCGGGATACGGCTGACGCGGATGTATCCGTCGCCGACCGACACGACTTTCAACTGGTGGTACAACGCCATGTATGGCAACTACGACTTCGCCCCGCGCCACAAGGATCGCCCCGGTGACCCGTTCCGGGATTTCGGGTTCTATTTCGGCATGCCCGACGGCGATGTCAACTGGTACTATACGATGCACCACCCGGAGTGGGACTACGATGAGATCCGAACCGTCCAGATTCAGCCCGACGACACGCTCTGGATGTACCCGGAGGACCGGGCCATGGCGCGGGATTTTGCCAATGGTCTTGATATCTGCGCTCTGTATTCGGCCGGGCCGTTCGATCTGCAACCCGGTCAGTCTACCCGAATGGTCTTTGCCGTTTTCGGGTCCGACTTCATGCACACTCATGCCGACGACGGTTACCTGCTGCTCAACGGGGAATACGACCGATACTACTATCGCCTGAATTTGGACCTGTTCCGCGAGCGCGCGGCAGTCGCGGTCGACGCCACCAATCTGCTGACCGACCCCCATCGGCCGCCGGTCGGCCTCCACCCGACCTATGTTTCAGGAGACACGGTGCGCCTGGCCTGGGAGCCGCGTGTGTTCGACGATATTCTCGGCTATCAGCTTTACATCACGCCGGTGGCCGATTCATTTATGATCGCCCGACGGACCGTGCGGCCGGGAGCCGAACCGGACCGTGCGGTCCCGTTTGCGACGGTCGGACCCGACGCGACCGAGGTGGAGCTGATCGGCGTGGATCCGTCGAAGTTCCACTTTGCGTCGATCGCCCACATCACCGCCGATGGCCCGGGCGAGCGGTCACCGTCGGTCGTGATCGGTTACGGTAACCAGACGGTCGTGCCGGACACGGTCCAGATGAAGCGCTACCACGCCTTCTACTTTCCGGGCGACACGGGCGTGGTCCTTTCGTGGTTCCCGTCGGAGAACCCGGATGTCGCCTGGTATCGGATATACAAGGTTACCGATTCGCTCCAGGCGGCCGATCGCTATCCGCCGTTTTTCGCCATCGACTCGGCGCTCGTCCCGGTACCGCCGCAGCGATCGGGCCGGACCGCTGGCCGACCCTGGTTCTATTACCGGATGCACCCGTACGACTCGGTGCCTGCGCCGCAAACCGGCTACGTCGACTCCAGATTCAGCACTGACGCGTGGTACTGGGTGACCGCTGTCAATAAGTACGGCGATGAATCGGGCTTTTCGCGACTGGTGACGGCCGAGCGATCGATCCCGGCCACCCGCGATTTGCTCGTGATCGTCTCCTCCACCTCCAGCCTTCACGACTGGGTCCAGCGCGACTCGCTGTTCGCTTTCTACGATCGGTTGCTCGGCGGCTACGACTACGATATCTATTCGTGGGCCGACACCAACCGCAACGTCCACGCCGACATCACGTACAACTCGAACTGGGACGACTTCGCCCGTTATCGGTGTGTACTGGTCGAAGAGATGACGTCGTCGGGAATACTCACCAAAGCGAATGAAGAAACGTATCATACGCTCGAACGGATTATCGCCTCGGGCCACGATCTCGCTTATTTTGGTACGCCGCCGGGGGCCGTCCCGCTGAACCTCAACGCCGATCACAACACCATCCGGTTTGACCCCGAATCTTTCGAGTCGCGCTTCTTCAACCTCGATTCCCTTCGACTGGCCACCTGGGCGGGCACGTACCGCGTCTACCATGCGACCGACACCCTCGGCGGATTCGAACGAGCCATCCCCGAGCGTCCCGATCTCCCGGCTCTCGTTATTGACACGGTGAACGATCGGCTGACCTCGTTCATCCATCTGCTGTTTAATATCGATCACTACCTCCCCCTCACGCCCGGATTCTTCCCCGATGCGAATGCCGAGGTGCTCTACCGGTACGGATCGCGGTATCCGTCGACATCCATGTTGGAAGGACTTCCCTGCGGGCTGGTGAGCCACTCCCCCGGCGCCAACGTCTACACCTTTGGGTTTCATCTCTGGGCAATGGATTCGACCGATGCTCACGCGCTGGTCGACTACATTCTCGACAACCAGGCGCCAGATGCGGAACTGGATCCGTATTTCCTGCCTCGGTCGACCATCCTTCGCCAGAACTACCCGAATCCATTCAATCCGTCGACAACGATCAGTTTCGAACTACAGCACAGCCAGCACGTGAGGCTTGAGATTTTCGATCTGCTCGGTCGCAATACCGTGACACTGCTTGACGAAACCGTGGCGGCCGGTCCGCACCAACTGGAGTGGAGGGGGCGCGACAGAAACGGTCGCCGGGTGGCGTCCGGGATCTACTTTTACCGGCTCACCACCGATCAGGGTTCGACTGCCCGTAAGATGGTTCTCGTCAAGTGAACCGCCCGATCGCCCGCCTCCGACACATCCCTTGACAAAGTAGATGGTATAAATACATATTGCCTCTATTATAGAGGTACCGTCTCGCTGCGAAGGAGAATATCATGGCGCCAAAACGCACGACCAAGAAGGCCGCATCCGCGAAGAAGTCAGGTAAGACCCACACCATCGAAACACTCCTCAACGAAAAACGAAAATTCAAGCCGTCCGCGGCATTCACCCGCCAGGCCAATGCCCGGAGCGCGTCGATCTACACGGCCGCTTCCAAGAATCCGGTCAAGTTCTGGGAGAAAGAAGCATCGGAGTTGGTCTGGAAGAAAAAGTGGAGCAAGGGACTCGATTTCAAAGCGCCCGATGCGAAGTGGTTCGTGGGCGGCAAGCTCAACGTGACCGAATCGGTGCTCGACCGTCACCTCAACAACGGCCGCCGCAATAAAGCGGCGATCATCTGGGAAGGCGAACCGGGCGACCGCCGGACCTTCACCTACTTCTACCTCCATCGCCAGGTCTGCAAATTCGCCAACGTGCTCAAGAAATTCGGTATCAAGAAGGGCGACGTGGTCGCGATCTATCTGCCGATGGTGCCGGAACTGGTCATCTCCATGCTCGCCTGCGCCCGGATCGGCGCCGTCCACTCGATCGTCTTCGGCGGCTTCTCCCCCGAATCACTCCGGGACCGTATCAATGACGCCGGCGCAAAGCTGCTTATCACGGCCGACGGCGGTTATCGCCGCGGGCAGATTCTCCCGCTGAAGCATGATGCCGACGTCGCGATCGCCGACTGCCCGACAATCGAGGCGGTGATCATCGTCAAGCGCGGGGACTTCCTCCTGCGCGTCAAGGAAGGCCGCGACTTCTGGTATCATCGCCTCATGCAGGACGCTCCCAACTACTGCCCACCGGAGTATGTCGACGCCGAGCATCCGCTGTTCATTCTCTACACGTCGGGGACGACCGGTAAACCAAAGGGAATTGTGCATACCTGCGGCGGGTATCTCACCGGGGTGTACGCGACCTCGAAATACGTGTTCGACATCAAGGACAACGACGTCTTCTGGTGCACGGCCGATATCGGCTGGGTGACCGGGCACTCGTACATCACCTACGGCCCACTGGCCAACGGCGTCACGCAGATCATGTACGAAGGGGCCCCGGACTGGCCCGATCAGGATCGGTTCTGGCAGATTGTCGAGGATTTCGGCGTCACCATCTTCTACACGGCGCCGACCGCCATTCGCGCGTTCATGCGCTGGGGTCGCCAGTGGCCCGACAAACACGATCTGTCCTCACTCCGGCTGCTCGGGTCGGTGGGCGAGCCGATCAACCCCGAGGCGTGGATGTGGTACCACGACGTGATCGGCCACGAGAACTGCCCGATTGTCGATACCTGGTGGCAGACCGAGACCGGCCACATCCTCATTACACCGCTACCCGGGATTATTGCAACCAAACCGGGCTCGGCGACGCGGCCGTTCCCCGGCGTCGAAGCGAAGATTCTCGACGAAAACGGCAAGGAGGTCAAGAAGGGCGGTGGCTACCTTGCCATCACCAAACCCTGGCCCGGCATGCTCCGCGGGATCTGGGGCGACCGCCAGCGGTTCATCGACACCTACTGGTCGAAGTGGCCCGGGATCTACGTCCCCGGCGACGGCGCCAAGATCGACGAGGACAAATACATCTGGATTCTCGGCCGGGTCGATGACGTCATCAACATCTCGGGACACCGTCTTTCCACGATGGAGGTGGAATCGGCGCTGGTCGAACATCCGGCGGTGGCCGAGGCGGCCGTCGTAGGCATCCCGCACGAACTGAAAGGCGAGGCGCTGGTGGCGTTTGTCACGCTGGCCGAGGGGTTCGATTCGACCGACATGCGCCTGTGCGGTCAACTCAAGGACTTTGTCGTGCGGAAGATCGGTGCCATCGCCAAACCGGACCAGCTGCTGTGCACTCCCGACCTGCCGAAGACCCGCTCGGGCAAAATCATGAGGCGATTGCTGCGGGATATCGCTACCGGCCGTCTGCTCGGTGACACTACTACGCTGGCCGATCCGGCGGTGATCGAGCGGTTGAAGAAAAAATACGAGGAAGACTGAGTATCGGCGGCGGGTCTAAGGACCCGCCGCACCCTTCGGGTGTCTTTCTCTGGCGCGAGTCGAACTTCTGTGCCACTGACAAACTTGCTTTGTCAGTGCCCGCTTCGGGTGTTTTTCTCTGGCGCGATTTGAGATTTCCCCTTTTCCTGAACGGCAGAAGTCCTCATCTGCCGGTTGCAACTTTCATTGTTCGTTTTTGTCGCAACGCCCACTTGACAACCGCACCGCCGCCGCCTACCCTTCCCCCACCGACCTTAGCTTTTACGGAGTATTATGATCTACTATCTGGGTATCGAACGGGTCGAGCCGGACAAATTTCTCGCCTGGGTGCTGAATCTCACCGGCTGTTTCGCGCGCGGCACGACCCGCGAGGAAGCGATCGCGGCCGCCCCTCGCGCCATCGCCGATTTCTTCAACTGGCGCGACGGCTACACCCGGGTGGCCGACTCCCAGATCGATCTCATTCAGGCCGAAGTAACCGAAACGTTCGAGAATTACGAGACGATTGATGGCTACTGGGTGAATTCGTTTTTCGAGACCGACCGTCGCACGCTCTCGGCGGTCGATGTCGACGATCTCCGCTGGCTCATCAGCCTGAGCCGAGCAGATCTGATGCAGGCGATTCAGCGGGCGGCTCCGGCCCGGTTGAGCGCCGCGATCGACGGCGAGAAATTTGGTTCAATAACGGGGATTCTGTCACATGTAGCCGGCGCCGAGTTGTGGTATCTGGACAAGCTGGGGCTCGGTTTCAGCCGTGCGGACCTTCCTGACGATCCACTCAGACAGCTCGAGAAAGTCCGGGCGCACACGATCGTCATGCTGCCCCGGCTCGCCGACAACGACACAATTAATGAGGTGCGCGGCGAGTTGTGGTCGGCCCGAAAAGTCGCCCGGAGAATCGTCTGGCACGAGCGCGTGCACACCTGGCATATCGAGCGGCTGCTGGTCCAGCCGCAGCCGGCCGGACGCTAGCCGAGCCCCTCGACGAATCCGGTCCGCCAGCTTTTGTACTGCGGTTCCCAGCCCAGTTCACGCTTCGCCTTCGCATTGGACCCGCCGCGATTCCGCGTCATCATCGCCACGCCTCCCTCGCCAATCGCAATCTTCGCCATCCATGCCGGCACATGTGATGGCGCCCTGGCGCCGACCGTCTCCGCCAGCATCGGAAGCCACTCCGAGACCGGCGCCGGATCGTCATCGACAATGTTGTAAAGCCCCGGCTCGCCTTTGGCCACAGCCGCCACGGTCGCCCGGGCGGCATCCTCAATATGACAGAATGACCAGATACCGCCGCCGTCGCCGACCAGAGGAATTTTGTGCTGGCGAACGAGATCGACCATGGCACCGTCGCTGCTGATCCCCGTCCCGGGCCCGTAGAAGAACCCGTAGCGCAGGGCGAGCGCCGGAAGGTCGGTTGAGCCCATGACCGCGTCTTCAACGTGCGTGATCGCGGCGAGCGTCTCCGAGAAGCCATGGGGCGGGTCCGGATTGAGAGGGTCCTCTTCGGTCTTGACCGGTCCGCCCTCGGGGGCAAACGGCCAGCCGCAGAAACTCTGCGCGATGAACCGCCGTGCCCCGGCCGTTCGGGCCGCGGCGAGCATGGTGTCGGTCACCTCGGTGCGGAAACGGTTGGTCAGTTCGAATTCGTGGTCGAGGTTCTTGAGATCGCCGAGCGAACTGATAGCGGTCAATTCGTGGATGACAACCTCGGGGCGGGTATCGACGATGGCAGCGGTGAGGGCATCGCGGTTGAGCGGATCGGCGATAGCCGGTTTCGCACCGGCCGCCTCCAACTGCCCGGCTTTGGCGTCGTTGCGCGCGAGCCCCACGACCTCGTGGCCGGCCGCGATCAACTGCGGGACGAGGAATCGCCCGATTGCACCGGTTCCACCGGCGACAAAGATTTTCATATCGTTCTCTCCTTCACATCCCGGACGGTACTCGTTGCTACGGAGAAGAACAAATCAGGGATGGCGAAGGTTCATCGGAGACCGGAAGTCTTACAAAGAAGCACGGCAGGCCGCAATACCTGCCGCACTTGTTCTCGAAAGCCTCTGGGTTCCCGCATTCGCAGGAATGACACCGTGCGGGCGTTTCGCCTATGATCCGGATGTCGTTACTTGTCGGAGCCGAGAATGATCGGCAGATCGCCCGAGCCGTTGCCGATCACGATCACTTTCGAGTTCGGTGATTCGGCCAATTTCTGGGTCGCCTCGATCCCTTTCCATTTCAGCAGCGACGCCGTGATCCCGGCCGAGACAATCTTCTGGAAATCAGCGATCCCCTGCGCCTCGATGCGTTTTCGATCGGCCTCCAGCTTCTCTTTCTGGATCGTAAACTGCATCTTCTGCGCTTCCTGATCGGCGGTCAGCTTGAAGTTGATCGCTTCGGATATCTTGGCCGGTATCTCGACATCGCGCATGAGGACGTCCTCGATGACGATGTAGTTCTGGGCCATCTGCTCGGTCAGCCGTTGCTTGATCTGATTGGTGATCTCCTCACGCTTGGTCGAGTAAATCTCCTCGGGCGTGAATTGCCCCGCCACCTCCCTTCCGATACCGCGGACGGTCGGCGCAACCTTGACATCGTAATAGTCCGGCCCGATCGTAACTTGAAGGGAATCAAGCTTGGAGGCCATCGGGTAGTACAGGATGGACATTTCCATCCCGATGCTGGCACCGTCGGACGAGAGCACTTTCAGGGATTCCTTTTGTTCCTGCAACTGCACTTTGTAGACGAGCATCGAGTTCCACGGCATGTGCCAGGTGAAACCCTCGTTGTAGATCTCGCCGAACTGGGTGCCGCTGCCGAATTTGGAGTAGAAGACCCCGCGATGTCCCGACGGAATCTCGGTACCGCAGCCGACCAGGCTGAACGAGAGCGCCGCCAGGATAATCAGGGGGAGAAATGTGAATCGACCCTTTTGCATATTGCCTCCTTGGTAGATGAATTGGCGAATGATGTTCTCCCTGAGTATACCGGCGCCGGAGTCGGAGATTCAACAAAAAGCGGGCAAAAAGAAAGCGGCCGGCG
>CAYPYM010000021.1:0-14024 GCA_964414435.1 uncultured Ignavibacteriales bacterium
TGGTGACGGCGCGGATGAAGAAAGTCAGGATACCGATCGTCGCCAGGAGGATGACCACGGTCAGCAGAATGGCGGTCCGCTGGGCCTCGGCGATCGACTGGTTGACCGTCTTCAGTGACATGATCAGGCGGATCGAACCGATCTGCTCGGTGATGTATTTGTGGGCGAACGACTGGTCCAGCCCGCTGGTGATGCCGAGGTTCTCGCGCGAAAGCTTCTCCTTGCGCGAAACGACGGGGAAGTGCAGCTCGATAAACTGGTTGCCGTCGCTGTCCTCGAGGTAGTATTCGCTGCTCACGCCGGCCGGCACTTTGACCGATTCCATCAGGCGCTTCACCTTCACCCGGCTGTCGTCCCAGTCGCCGTAGGAGGAGAGGGCCGTCTCGGTGCCGGAGAATACGGCGGCGTAGGTGACGGCGTCGAACTGCTGGAGAATCGAGAGCAGCTCGTCGAGTTCGTAGCGCGACTCGAACAGCACGCCGCTCTCGGCGTTCATCGCCAGCATCTGGATCATCGTCTGGCCGCTGGTTTTCAGTTCGGCCCGGATGCCTTCGGCCTGGCGGCGGATGAGGTACCCGCTGATGACGAGGATGCTCGCGATCAGGAGGATCGAGATCGGGACCATGAACTTGGTCCGCAGGCGGAAACTCTGCATGCGCTCAAGGAAGCTCATCGGTACACCTCCTTGGCGACTGCGACCAGCTCCTCGGGGATCTGCACGTTGATGTGCTGGGCCGTGCGCTCGTTGTAGTGGAACCAGATGACGTCGGCGGCCGACACGCTGATCGAGCCGGGCGACTCACCGCCGAGGATGCGGTTGGCGATCTGCCCGGCCTGGATGCCGACCGCCTTATAATCAAAATCGAGCGCAAAGAGGGCGCCCGATTCGACGACATAGCGAGAGAAGCCCATGAACGGGATGCCCTTGCGCAGGGTGTTGAGCAGGATGTAGCGGGTCGCCTGCGGATCGAACAGGGCCGGGTCGGCGACCGACCAGATCCCCTGCACCCGGGCGGCGAGGGAATCGAGTGCCTGCGGCAGCTCCTTGCCGTCATTGACGGGCACCGCCACAAGATCTATCCCCATCTGTGAGGCGACTACTTTGGCCGATGAAATCAGGCTGGCGGTGTTCGCCGTATACAGGACACCGATCGACTTGATACCGGGAATAATCTTCTTGAAGTACTTGAATTGCACCTCGACCGGGATGTCGAGGGAGGCGCCGGTGATGTTCTTGCCGGGGGTGCGGGTCGATTCGACGAACCCGGAGAGCACCGGGTACATGACGCCGGCGAAGACGATCGGGATATCGTGGAAATTTTCTTTGGCGAGGCTGGTGGCGGCGGAGCCGATGGTCAGGACGAGGCGGGGGTGGAGGGCGTTGAGCGAGTCGACAATGGCCCGGTCGACCTCCGGTCCCTGTCCGACCAGATAGGTGTGGAATTCGACATTGGCATGCTCGCGCACGATCGCCTTGCGGGCGCCGTGGAGGGTGCGCGAGGTCGCGGTAAGCGAGTCGCTCATCAGCACCGCTATCGGCAGGGCCGGCTGGGCAGCATATAACTTACTCCCCAGGCCGCACACGATCAGGACAAGCACCGCTAACTGTTTGACTCTGTTGCTCATCGGGTGAGTACGGTCTTCCTCATTTTTGTCGTCGATGTCGGACCAGCCTTCGCTGCACGCTCTCACTTGAGCTGATTCCCGATAACTTTCAGAAGTATCGGTTACCCCGCGGGAAAACTTGACGGTCCGGGCGGCGTTTGGGGCGACAAAAACGGACAAGGGACGCCCTTTTCGATATTAAGGATTTCCCCGCCCGGCCGATAATTCCGGAAAGAGCCTTCTAACTAGGATCAATAGATTTCTGTCCGCCATCGAAGGACGACAAGCAGCGTCAAATATTTTCTGGTAAACATATCGAGGAGGATTTGCCTTGTGTAATCGGCTGAAAATGCTAACGGTTGTCATCGGCGGTCTGTTGGTGCTGAGTCTGCCGCCGCTCGCACACGCCGGAGTTACCGGCAAGGTGTCGGGCGTCGTGACGGACTCGTCCACGGGCGAGCCGATCGTGGGGGCTACAGTCCGCGTCACGGGAACCGACGTCGTGACGACGACCGACATCGACGGCGAATACTTCATCATCAACCTGCCCGGCGGAAAGTACGACCTGACCGTGGGCTACCTCGGGTTCGAACCGGTCACCAAGACCGGTGTCCGGGTGCTGGTTGATCTCACCACGCCGCTCGATTTTGATCTGCCGCCGGCGCCGGTTGCCCTCGGCAAATCGGTCATCGTGCGAGCCGCCGCCCCGATCATCCAGCAGGACCTTACGGCCACCAGGGTGATCTTCACCCAGGACCGGCTCCAGACGCTGCCCAATATCACCAGCGTCCAGTCGGTTCTGACCAACTACCCCGGGGTGGTGATCGACCGCGATCAGAGCCTGCACGTCCGCGGCGGCCGTTCCGGCCAGGTCTCGTACTACTACGAGGGCTTCAACATTCAGGATCCGTTCTCGGCCACGCAGGGTCTCGATGTCATCCCGTCGGCTCTCGAAGAGCTGTCGCTCACCTCGGGAGGTTACACGGCCGAGTACGGTGAGGCACTCTCGGGTATCGTCAGTGCCGTTTCCCGTGAGGGGACCTCGCGGTTCCGCGGTCATTTCAAGATGTATGAAGGGATGACCCACCCGTACGACCCGAACATGGGAACGTGGGCCGGCCTGAAGGATCTCGGCAACCGGTCGCTGTCTTTCGACGCGTCCGGACCGCTGCCGGGGCTCGACCACAAGCGGTACAATTTCTTCGCCGCCGGCCAGTACCTGACCGACCCGACCTATCTCCCGCATAACGACATCACGTCGTACACGACGGCCGGGAAGCTCACGGCGACGCCGGCCAGCGGAGTGAAGTTCAAAGCCAACGGGATGTACTACTCGGCCGACGGTTCGACCTACGATCACCGCGACGTCAACGGCCGGTCGTACGATTTCAATCTCGACGGTCTGCCGATTTTCGAGAAGCGGGCCTATCTCGTCGGCCTCACCGGCGACTACGCCTTCAACGAGCGGATCGTGCTGACCGCGGCGGCGAACCACTTCTACACCGGCTTCAAGTCGGCGCCGAGCGATCTGTTCGATCTGTACTGGGATCAGTGGCCCGGTTATACGACGGACAGCAACGGTGTGTACAACGGCACCATCGACGACAACAACTACCTGAACAACCCGGATTACTCCGACCCGTGGCAGCTGATGGGCTTCACGACCGGCGACGATTTCGACCCCAGCTACCGGGAGCGGAAGACGAGCTACAACTCGTTCAGCCTGCGGTTGCTCAACCAGATTAATAAGTGGAATCAGATCAAGGCCGGTATCGAGTACCGCCGGTACGACATTTCGTGGGACTTCAAGCAGTTCTACAACGACAATCCGTACGGCGAGAAGTACCAGAGCAAGCCGACCTACGCCTCGTTCTACATCCAGGATAAGATGGAGTACGACTACTTCATCGTGAACCTCGGCCTGCGTTACGACCACAACAACGCCGATATCTCTTATAATGTGACACCGGGGGCGTTGACCGCGACCTGGAAGAAGGCCGAATCAAAGAACAAGCTGTCGCCGCGCCTGGGCGTCTCGTTCCCGATCACGGAAAACAGCGTGTTCCACTTCAATTACGGCGTCTACTATCAGGAGCCGCGGTTCACGTACCTGTACACGAACTATCAGGGCGATGTGTCCTCGGGCCGGCCGCTGCTCGGCAATCCCGACCTTCAGCCGGAGCAGACGACGGCCTACGAGCTGGGTGTCAACCACCTGATCAACGAGGATCTCCGGTTGAGCGCCACCGCCTATTATAAGGATATCAAGGACCTGGTGACCACCCGCCAGTCGGGCATGATCGCCGGGAACTCGATCGTCACGTTCGACAACAACGATTATGGTTCGGTGAAGGGGATCGATGTCGCGCTGGAGCGCCTGCCCAACGCCGGTTTCTTCAGCGGGTCGATCTCCTACGGTTACATGATCGCACGGGGCAACGGCTCCTACGCGCTCGAGCCGTATTACACCTATCTGGGTTCGGCCACCGATACGCTCGCGCCGCGGACCGAGTATCCGCTCGACTTCGACCAGCGCCACACGGTTACGGCCGTGCTGACGTACCGGGTGCCGGCCGAGTGGGACGGCCGTTTCCTGGGCATGAAGATCCCGGGCAACTGGGGCCTGACCACGGTCGGATACTACGGGTCCGGGCTGCCGTACACGCAGACCGACAACCTCGGCAATCGCCTCGGCGAGCGCAACGAGGGGCGGCTGCCGGCGAGCTACACGGTGGATATGCGGTTCAACAAGGACTTCGTGGTCGCCTCGAACGACACCCGCCTGAGCTTCTTTGTCGAGGTGGACAATCTGTTCGACCGCCACAACATCATCAACCTGTATCCGAACACCGGTCAGCCGGACAACGACGGCGTGTCGCCGGGCGCGAGCCTGGTGACGAACGCCACCGAACTGGCCCGGGCGAACCAGTTGTATGACCATGACCCGCAAAACTACTCGCCGCCGCGGACCATCCGGACCGGGCTCGAGTTCAATTTCTAAACCGGAGCAGATGACGATGAAAACGAATCAGAAAGCCTTCTATTGTTGTCTGGTCACGGTTTGCGTGCTGCTTCTGCAAGCGCTCTCGGCCGGCGCCATGGCGCCGCCGAAGCATGCGGCCGATCCGCGGCCGGATCTGAGTCTCTCGCCGCATCCGGCGACCTGGGACCAGATCACGCAAAATGTCGGCAATATCGTGACCACGGTGGACAACTTCGGCTATATCGGCGGCTACGACTATTACGGTCTGCCGTCGGGCGAGTGGCCGCGCAATTCCGGTCACAACTATCTCGCCGAAATCCGCTACTGGATGGGCGGGATCGCCCCGAGCGGCGATACCCTCGTCGCGAACACCTACGACGATTTCCAGGCGCTGGCCGAGCCCGACTATACGGGCAATCCCTACAAGATCCTGCTCTCGACCGATACCTCGCGCTACTACCAGGGGTACGATCCGACCGATACGGTCGGTCTCGGTGAGGGCAAGCCGGCCCACGGCTGGCGGGTCTGGAGCCCGGACGACGTGGCCTGGGAGTACAACGAGGTGTTCAACAGTCTCGCCTCGGCCTACACGCCGGGCGGGCCGACCTCGCTGCAGGATTCCCACTACCGGTTCGGCGACGCCGCGCTCGGCACCTCACTCATGGGGCTGGACGTGACGCAGACGATTTACCAGTGGAACTACTGCTATAATGAAGACTTCATGTTCGTGGTGCTGGATATCACCAACACCTCGGCTCAGGACTACACCGATTTCGCCTTCGGGCTGTATATCGATATCGACGTGGGCGGTCCGGACGGCACCGGTGAAAACGGCCGTCTGGGCGACTTGGTCGGTTTCGACTCGACCCAGAACCTGGCGTGGATTTACGATGCCGACGCCAGCGATCCGGGCTGGGGGCCGACCGTCCAGACCGGCGTGATGGGGACCAAGCTGCTCCAGACGCCGCAGGATATCGGCATGACCGCGTTCCGCACCGACGACTGGGCGGTGCTGCCCGATGACGACGCCGGCCGGTACGCGATGATCAACTCGCAGGAGTTCGATCCGTCGCTGCCCCCGACCGATCAGTTCTACGTCCAGTGCACGCGGGGCATCGACCTGACCGCCGGAAGTACGGTCCGCGTGGTTTACGCGCTGGTCGCCGGCCAGGACGAAGCCGATTTCCGCAACAACGCCGAACTGGCGCAGCAGCTCTACGACAACAACTTCGTCGGCCCGCAACCGCCGACCACGCCGATGCTCCATGCGCGGGCGGCCGACGGCAAGGTGTACCTGTCGTGGACCGACACCTCCGAGGTCGGGCTCGACCCGATGTCGGGTGTCAACGACTTCGTCGGCTACCGCCTCTACCGGTCGGAAGACCGGGGGAAGACGTGGGGACTGCGCGATTATCACAACACCAATACGTGTGTGGATATCGCTTATCAGCCGCTTCGCTCGTGGGCCGTGTTTGCCCCGGGCGACCCGATTCCGCACACGTTCGTCGACAGTAACCTCTACAACGGCGCCGAGTACTGGTACTGCCTGTCCGCCTTCGACACCGGAGACTCCCTGGTCGGGGTCGATTCCCTCCAGAACGGATTCGGCATCGCCGGGAGCGCGGTCAACGTCGTGTCGGTCGTCCCGATGAAGAAGCCGGCGGGGTATTTCGATGCTCTGCAGACGGTCGAACACGTGGCGGTCGGGACGGGCAGTCTGTCGGACGCCAACGTCTATCCGTGGGTGTTCAACCCGTCCCAGGTCACCGGCGAGGATTACAGTGTCGTGTTCGAGGATGCCCCCGAGGCGACCTATTGGTCGCTGATCGATGAGACCAACGGTGATACGGTGCTCGATCACCAGACAAAATACGATGCCGATCCGAACCTGACCGACGTCGCCGGCGGCCTCCGGGTCGTCGTCACCGAGGCCGATCGGGAGCCGCAGGGGGCCGTGCAGACCGCCTTCGCCGGGGCCGATACGACCATGGCGATGGGCGACTGGTACGGACCGACTCTGCCGAACTTCAGCGGCATGGAGAGCTACCTCTTCAGCAATCAGCCGTACCGCGACAGCTACGAAATCCGCTTCACCGGCGATTCGTCGGCGACCCAGGATCTCGGCAGCGGCGCGCCGGAATGGGCTCCGCTGGAGGTCTGGAATGTCACCCGCGACGAGCGGGTGTCGTTCGTCGTCTACGACCTCGACGGCAGCGGCACCTGGGAGCCGTACGACCTGATCGCCATTGTCGATGTTCCGTACGATGCGGGCAACGACCTTTTCTCGGTCGGTTTCCCGTACAGCTACAGCTGGATGTTCTCGTTCGACTACACGACGTTTAATCCGTCGGTGGGCGACGTGTTTACCGTCTACGGGGCGCCGTTGAACGGACCGAACGACAAGTTCACGTTCAAGGTGGACGGGGTCAACGCGACCGCGGCCGCCAACGAACTCAAGAATATCAAGGTGGTACCCAATCCGTATTTCGTGACCAACTCGTGGCGCGCCGAGTTCTATGCGGGCGAGACGAAGTTGCAGTTCAAGGGAGTGCCGGAGAAGTGCACGATCCGCATCTACACTCTCGCGGGCGACCTGGTACGGACGATCGATCACACCGACGGCACCGGCGAGGTCTGGTGGGATCTGCTCTCGGACAACCGTCAGCAGGTCGCGTCGGGGGTCTACCTGTTCCATGTCGAGTCCGAAGCCGGCGAGTTCCTGGGCCGCTTCGCCGTGGTGAAATAAAGGAGGTACGAGGTGAAAAGGATTACCATACTGTTGGTTGTATTCCTGCTCGCGGGGAACGCCTTCGCCGAGTTCTCCAAAGTCGGTTCGGCGGGCGCGCAGTTTCTCAAGATCGGGGTCGGGTCGAAGTACCAGGCGATGGGTGACGCATCGGTGGCAGTGGCCAACGACGTCTACGCCGCGTACTGGAACCCGGCCGGGCTGGCGGATATCGAAAATTCGGCGGTCAGCTTCACCAATGTCAACTGGGTCCTCGACGTCAACCTGAACTATGTCGGGCTGGCCCACTATTTCGAGGATTTCGGGACGGTCGGGATCTCGGCGTCGGTGCTCACCATGGGCGACCAGGAGATCACGACGTTCGATCAGCAGGACGGAACCGGTGACTACTACACCGCGACGTCGTATGCGGTCGGCATGTCGTACTCCCGCTACCTGACCAACCGGTTCGCGTTCGGCCTGACCGCGAAGTACATCGGCGAGCGGATTCACAACACCAACGCCTACGGCTTCGGGTTCGATTTCGGGACGATCCTGCATACCGGTTTCAAGTCGCTGCGGCTCGGCATGAGCATCAGCAACTTGGGCCCGTCGATGAAGTTCTCGGGGCCGGATCTCGATGTCGGCTACCAGAGCGGGTCGGGGACGATCACCGGCGCCGAACTCAAGGCGACGTCGTACGATCTGCCCATGATGTTCCGGCTGGGCTTAGCCTACGATTTCGAGATGGGCGACAACGCCATGCTGACCGTCTCGACCGAGCTGAAACATCCGAACGACAATGAACAGCAGGGCGCGGTCGGCGCCGAGTTCTCGTTCCAGCGGCAGTACTTTCTCCGCGGCGGCTACAAGCTGAACTACGCGGAGGAGGGCCTGACCCTCGGCGGCGGCATCCGCACCGCGCTGGCCAGCGAGACCCGGCTGATCATCGATTACGCCTGGCAGGATTTCGGCCGGCTGAACAACACCCACCGGTTCTCGGTCGGGTTCACGTTCTGAGCAATTACGACAAACAGGGCCCCTCGGCGCAGGCCGGGGGGCCTTTTTTTTAAGGCGCTTCTGGACATGGGCGGTAAAAGAGGTATATTTTCAGTCATCAGCCCGAAGCAACACAGGAGTTTGTGGATGAATCGCCGTTCCCCCGTTCTACTCGTTATCCTGACACTGACAGCCCTCACCCTGCCCGCCGCCGCCATGGCTCTCGACACCCGGCCGGCGATCACGACTCTCGAAGACTACTTCGACCTGCTCGCCTCGGGCAACCTGGCATCGGCCCAGCAGCTCTGGACCGGCCCGGCGATCGAACGGTCCACCCGGTTCGGGATCGAGTACACCGATATCCCGCTCAAGACCGACTGCACCTCGCCGATTGTCCGCAATCTCGACATGATGCGCGACTATCTGTATCCGGCGGTCAAGCAGGTCAATGTCAAGGATACCAGCTTTGTCTCGCTCGACTATTCCAAGCTGATCAACAGCGAGCAGGTCAACTACACCTACTACATGTATTTCGACGGCAGCTACTTCTGGCTGACCTACCCGCAGGACTACTACTGCCGCAACTGGCCGGTCAAGGAGTCCCGATTCTTCCGGATCCACTACGAACCGAGCCGGGAGCCGTACTTGTACCCGATGGCGCTCGAGGCGGCCGATGATTTCGTGGCGGCAATTGCGGACTCGATCGGTCTCAGTGATGACGATGTCGCCACGCTGGAGGAGAAGAAGATCGAGTACTTCTACTGTGACAGCGATTCGACCGTCCAGACCCTGATCGGGCATCTGGTCAAGGGGACCTGGGACATGGCGTCCAACGACGTCATTTCGGCCTTCTTCCCGCACAACCATGAGATCGTCCACCTGCTCGTGAACTACAAGCTTCGGACGTTGCCGCTGTACACCCAGCCGATTATGCGCGAGGGGATCGCGGTCCACTACGGCGGACGCTGGGGCAAGGCGCCGTCGGCCCTGATCTATCTCGGCGGCTTCCTCCAGCAGCAGGGACTGGTGCAGGTCGACTCGATCATTACGATGGGCCGGTTCCAGACCCAGGCCGGGGCCGACATGGCCTATCCGGTGGCCGGGCTGTTTACCTCGTTTCTGCTGGACAAAATCGGCCGCGACAAATATTTCGATCTGTACCGCAGTCTCTCGGGGACATTCCAGGAGGTCAATTCGATGTCGGCGCCGGGGGTCAAGCGGATCGTTTACGAAGCCGCCGGAGCGTCGTCGTGGGACGACCTCATGGCCGAGTTCAACAGGTATATCGACGAACTCAACTCCGACCGGACGGTGTTCGGTCCCGGACTGGCCAAGCGGGGACTGACCGTGCTCGATTCGAACGGAGTCACGGTAAGTACGTCCAATCGGTGGGTGTCGGTCGAATTCCAGACCGGCAACGACAGTTTGCCCTCGGGGAATCTCCTGTTCGGTTTCGACAAGCAGCTCGAGGGGGCGCGTTCGCTCCTGTTCGACGAGCAGTACCGCAACGGGCGGAAGTTCGGCGGATACCGGTGGGGAATACGGTTCGACGGCAACGAGGCGGGGTTGTACGACTACGTGAGCAACCAGTTGGTCGCCAAATACATTTTCGGCATCACGCCGTCCGATCAATACAAGGATGACAAGCGCCATACGATCAAGATCAAGTACGTGGTCGACCTCTCCGACGGCGTCATGCCGAAGAAGGACGACTTCGCGCTCTGGCCGAACTGATCACGGCGCGCCCGCATGGATCCACTGGCAGTACTCAACACGGTCGCCCTGGTCGCTATCCTGGCCGCCCTGGTTTGGCTGGTGGTGACGGTGCTGCGGCTGCGTTCCGATGCCGACACGACCGGCATGAGGCAAACCGTGGAGAGCCTCAAGGCGGAACTGATCGGCAAGCAGATGGAGGGGCTGCTGGCGTTGCGGGAATCGCTCGACTCGGCCTCACGGGGGCTGAACGAACGGCTGGCCGAGGGGACGTCATCGCTCGACCGTCGGCTCGCAGTTGTCTCCGAGATCGAAAACAAGCTGGGCCAGCTCCAGACCCAGACCGAACACCTCCAGGAAATCGGCAAGAATATCCAGCAACTGGCCGACCTGCTCAAGCCGCCGAAACTCCGCGGCGGGCTGGGCGAGTTGCTGTTGGAGAATCTCCTCGGGCAGATCCTGCCGCCGGCCCTGTTTGAGACGCAGTACGGTTTCCCGGGCGGGCAACGGGTCGACGCCGTAATCAAGCTGGGCGACCGGCTGCTGCCGATCGATTCCAAGTTTCCCCTCGAGGCTTTCCAGCGGCTAACAGGGGGTGTCGATGGCGATATGCCCCGCAAGGAGTTCGCTAAGGCAATTAAAGTGCAGGTTGATAGCATCGCGGCGAAATACATACTTCCCGACCACAACACGACCGACTTCGCCGTAATGTATATACCGTCCGAAGCGGTCTATTATCAGCTCGTCGCCGAGTCTGAATCGGACCTGCTGGCCTATGCGCTTGCCAAAAAGGTGATCCCCAGTTCGCCCGGGCACCTGTATGCCTTCCTGGCGTCGGTGGCGGCGGTCGCCGCCGAGGCCGGACTGGCGGGGAACCGCCGGGAGGTCTCGACCGTTCTGAGTGCTTTGGCCGAGTCGTTGGCCCGGCTCGACGGTCTGCACCAGCGAATGGCCGGTTCGGCGCGGGTGCTGGGTCTCAGCCTCGACAAAGCGAAGGGTGAGACCGAGACCATGTCGCGACGGATCGAGGGCCTTCAGGAAATGTCGGCGCCCGGCAGCGACGGAGCGTCCGAAAGTTCACGACATCAACCCGATTTCGATTCGGCGGTCGATGCCGATTGACCGCGGTGAGGCAGGGAGCTATCGAGCGTGGTTTCTAAAGACTTTGATCTGGTAGTTATCGGTTCCGGCCCGGCCGGTGAAAAGGCGGCGGTGGAAGCGGCCCGCATGCGCAAATCAACCGCCATCATCGAGCGGCGCTCGGTGCAGGGCGGGGTATGTATCCACACCGGTACGATTCCCTCGAAAACCCTCCGCGAAACGGTCATGTACATCTCCGGGCTGCGCCAGCGCTCGGTTTACGGCCTGATGGGCGGGGTGCGGCCGAACGTCAGTGTCAAGGAGCTGATGTATCGCAAGGGGCAGGTGATTCAGCAGGAAGTCGATATCATCCAGCAGAACATGGCCCGCCACCGGATCGAGGTGATCCACGGTACCGGTATGATCGCCGACCCCCACACGGTGGTGGTGTCCGCCGGCTCGTCGGATACCCGCATGATCCGCGCCGAGACAATCATCATTTCGACCGGTACCCATTCCTACCATCCGGCCGACATCGATTTCGATCACCGGTACATTTACGACGCCGAGTCGATTATCGACATCGATACCCTGCCGCGCTCGCTGACCATAATCGGCGGCGGTGTGATCGGCTGCGAGTACGCCTCCATCTTCGGCCATATCGGTGTCAACGTCACAATCGTCGACAGCCGCGAGCGCCTGCTCTCGTTTCTCGATCGCGAGATGGCCGATGCCGTCATGTACCTCATGCGCAAGTATCGGATCAATCTCGTCCTTGGCGACGGCATGGACAAGGTGTATCGCGAGGGCGAGCAGGTGGTGACCGTCACCAAGAGCGGCCGGCGGGTCGTGTCCGACCGGTGCCTTTTCGCGGCCGGGCGGGTCGGCAATACCCAGAATCTCGGCCTGGAGCTGCTCGGGATCGATGTTGATGATCGCGGTCTGATCAAGGTGGACGAGCGCTACCGGACCAAGGTCGATAACATCTATGCGGTCGGCGACGTGATCGGATTCCCGTCGCTGGCTTCGGTGTCGATGGATCAGGGGCGGCTGGCCGCGATCCATGCCTTCAAGCAGGGCGATACCTCGTGCATCAACTCGCTTCTGCCGTTCGGGATCTATACGATTCCGGAGGTATCGATGGTCGGGCAGACCGAGGAAGCGCTGTCGACCGACAAGCAGGACTACGAGATCGGGGTGGCCCGTTACTACGAACTGGCGCGGGGACAGATTATCAACGACCACGACGGCATGCTCAAGCTCATTTTCGATCCGGTGTCGCGGCGGCTGCTCGGCGTGCATATTGTCGGCGAGCGCGCGACCGAGCTGATCCATATCGGGCAGGCGGTCATGACGCTCGGCGGAACGCTCGACTATTTCACCGAAACCGTGCTGAACTACCCGACCCTCTCCGAGGCGTACAAGGTCGCGGCGCTCGACGGTTTCGCTCGTCTTTCCAACCGGATCTAGTCCGGTTCGGGTCTACTTCTTATCGTGTAACTGAAGATAAAGGGCGTTGGAACGCTTGCGCAGTTCCGGCGTCTGGGGATCATCGGGGGCGCGCTTGGCGAACGCTTCGTAGTTGTCGATCGCTTCCTGAAGGCGGCCGGCGCGGTCGGCGACAAAGGCCCGTACGGCGTACGGATAGGCGAGGCTCGAATCGACCGCGAGGAGGCTGTCGGCCATGGCCAGCGCGGTGTCGGCATGGCCGCTGCGATACTGCAGCAGCATCAGATCGGAGGCAATCTCCTTGTCGCTCGGAAACAGCGCGGCCGCTGCACGGGCGGCCTTGAGCGCTTTGAGATTGTCGCCGGTGTCGCGGTACCAGGCATAGTTGTTGATAAGGGCGCTCTTGTCGTACGGCGCGAGCATCAGGGCGGTGTCGAGCTGGGGCCGGGCGAGCCGGTAGCGCTGAAGCTGCATCTGGATCGACGCATACAGCGACCGGGCGGTCGGCCAGTACGGATCGCGGATAATCAGCTTGGTCAAGCTGCTCAGGGCATCATCGGTGTGGCCGGCCCGGGCATACTCGCTGATGCCGCTGAGCTTCAGATAATCGGGCGACAGGCGAATATAATTCTGGTCCCACCAGTTGGCGCGGCCGAGATCCTTGCGATAAAAGAAGGCGTCGCGCATCGCCGGGGCGGCGGTGAGGTAGTAGGCCGGATGCCGGTCGAGATACGCCTGCACCGGTTTCTCGGCCATCCCGATATTCAGGTAGCCGGGCAGGTATGCGAGCGGCAGGGCGATCGCTGCGGCGCAGATCAGGCCGAGCGTCGTCTTGCCGATCGATCTGCCGAGGTTGCTACCGACAAGCAGGGCAGCGAGAATCACACCGCCCGAGGTCAGATAGACGGCCAGCAGGGGAACATCGAGCACGATCCCGTCGGTGGGATCGATCACGAACAGGGCGGTGAAGCCTCCCAGCCAGATGAACATGAGGCCGAGCAGGCGGCGGTCGTTCAGGAACGAGCGCAGATGACGCCACGCCGCCGCCTTGGCGATGACCAGCAGCGGGAAGAGCAGGAACAGAATCTGGAGCATATCGCCGAGGTGACGGCCGGAGAAGAGGCCGTAGTCGGACTGCGGGTTCTTGCCCGCGAGCAGCAGTATGGCCGACTTCAGTTCGAGATTGCCCGAAGCATAGCGGTAGAGGACGACCAGCGAAATCACCCAGACGAGCGCGGCGATCACGATCGGAATCACTGGAGGCGAGTCGCGACGGCGGCCGGGAGCGGCCAGCGACACAAAGATCGCGGCCGGCAGGAGATAGATCAGGGTCGCCTTGAAGAATACCCCCGCGATCACCAACAGCCAGAGGAGGATGAGCCGGTCCAAGGTGGCGCGTTGGACCGTCCGGATCGCGACGTAGGCGAACCAGAGACTGAAAGCGACGATCTGGTCGGCGGCACTCGGGCA
>CAYPYM010000022.1:0-13925 GCA_964414435.1 uncultured Ignavibacteriales bacterium
ACAACGGAACCGCCGCCGCGGGGGATATCGATTTGACGTGGGATGGTTCGGCGCAATCGTCGGGGGTGTATTTTATCCGCGCGCAGTTCGAAGGTGCCGCCCGCACGGTGAAAGCGATGCTGCTGAAATAAGAGCGGAAGTGGGGCCTGCCTTTGTCGAGTGAGATCGTTACCCTATGGTTATGGGGTCTTGAGACATGAGGCGATAGATCCGTCGAATATCCGGGTACGTAGCGATCAAGAATCATCCAAACCGCCTTCGTAGTGAAAATGAGTTGAGAGCGTTGAAAGCGCCCACGTACTCTGCGAGTGCAGGGTTGGTAAGGTTACAGGCAAACATATGTTGACTGTATATGAATGTGAAAATTGTGTCTCCGCTCGGCATGATACCTATTTCGTACGAATATAGTTTACGTGTTCCGGCACCTGAACGCTCTTCTGAAATCGAAGTCAATATTGTGGTCCCGCGTGTTGGAACCACTCCGTAGGCAATGTCCCATTTGGCTACTTCCCTGCCATAGCGCGCACAATTGCGTGCGCTATCGAACTCATTGGAGTGGGGATCGCACTTATCCGAAAAGACCAGAAGTTCAACCCCGATCTTCAAAAGGAAACGGACCATCAAGTCCGCAAATCCAGTTACTCGGGGAACCCATATGACCTGTTCTCGCAGCACTTCCTCTGCGGCGCTCAAATCCCCATATCCAACCACAAACAGCTGATCGATGGCACCAGTGGAATGTAGCGAAAAGCCATCGCCGATGTAGCTAGTTGGCTTTCCTTTCTTTGAATGAACATTGAAAGTGACGCGTTCGACATTAAAGGGTGGTGCGCTGACTACGCGGTTTTCTATCTTGGAACCAGAGTAACTGTTGCATGCGTCACACACATAACCCTTGGGCAATATTAGATCGTCGTTACCGAGAGACTCCGGAATTGGATGCTCGACACTTCTGAACGGACCAGTCACTGTGCCGCAAAACATGCATTTACCCCTTCTTGTTTCCAAAAGCACTATCCCCGTTGCGTCAACGATCCCCTCTGGGAGTAATCAACTTGACACCTTGAAATGCGTGTAAGAGGGTCATACCTTCTGATGGTCGCTGCATCCTCAGGGCACCTGACCTACAAGATCACCCCTTCACAATCTTCCGATACCGGTTCCGGCGATTCTCGAACAACTGTGCGCCCAGCTCCTTGCTCCGCTTCTCTTCATACGCCGAGAAATTCCCCTCGTACCAGCGCACCTTCCCCTCACCTTCGAACACGAGCAGATGCGTGCAGATGCGGTCGAGGAAAAACCGGTCGTGGCTGATTACCATCACGCAGCCGGAAAAATCGAGGATGGCCTCCTCGAGCATCCGCAGCGTGTTGACATCGAGATCGTTGGTCGGTTCATCGAGCAGCAGGACGTTGCCGCCCTCCTTGAGCACTTTCGCGAGGTGGCAGCGGTTGCGTTCGCCACCGGAGAGTTCGTTCGCCTTTTTCTGCTGCGACGGCCCCTTGAAGCCGAACTGCGACAGGTACTGGCGTATCGGCACCGAGCGGCTGCCGATCGTGATCTCCTCGCGCCCGCCGCCGACCTCCTCGATCAGGCTCTGGTCGCCGTCGAGTTTGGTCCGCTCCTGATCGACAAAGGCCAACTGCACCGACGACCCGATATCGACCGCGCCGTCGAGCGGCTTCAGATCCCCGGTAACCAGCTTGAACAGGGACGTCTTGCCGGTGCCGTTCGGGCCGAGCAGGCCGACCACGGCCGAACGCGGCACGATAAACGAAAGGTCCTCGAACAGCCGGGCGTCGTCGTAGCCCATCGCGACATCCTTGAACTCGACCACCTTCGCACCCAGCTCCGGGCCGGGGGCGATCGAGATCACGGTGCCGGGTGATTTCGAAGCGGCGGTTTCGCGCGCCACCAGTTGTTCGTATTCGCGAATACGCGCCCGCGCCATCTCGTTGCGATCGCCGCGGCTCATGCGAATCCAGTTCAGCTCGCGCTGAAGCAGCTGCCCGCGCGAGGAATCGCGTTTCTCCTCGCCCGCCAGCTTCTCCAGTTTCTGCTCCAGCCACGACGAGTAGTTCCCCTCCCACGGCACACCGTGGCCGCCGTCGAGTTCGAGAATCCACTTCGTGACATTGTCGAGGAAGTAGCGGTCGTGGGTCACGATGATGACCGTGCCGGGATATTCGCGAAGCTGCTCCTCGAGCCAGTTGATCGTCTCGGCGTCGAGATGGTTGGTCGGCTCGTCGAGCAGGAGCAGGTCGGGGCGTTCGAGCAGGACCTTGCAGAGCGCCACGCGGCGCCGTTCACCCCCCGAAAGGGTGCCGACAATGCGGTCGTCCTCGGGCAGACAGAGGGCGTCGGCGGCGATATTGAGTTGCTGGTCGAGATTCCAGGCGTCGAGGGTGTCGATCTTGTCCTGCAGCACCCCCATGCGATCCATCGCTTTCTGCATTTCGTCGTCGTCCATCGGCGAGGCCATACTGTCGGCGAGCGCGTTGTATTCGTCGAGGAGCGCCTTGGTTTCGCCGAATGCCGATTCGATCGTGGCGCGGACAGTCAGGTTCGGGTCGAGCTGCGGTTCCTGTTCGACGATGCCGGCGCGGAAACCGGGCGTGATGAAGGCGTCGCCCTGGAATTCCTGGTCGAGTCCGGCCATGATGCGGAGGACGGTGGTTTTGCCGGAGCCGTTTTCGCCGACGATGCCGATCTTGGCGCCGGGGTAGAAACTGAGGTTGATCTCCTTGAGGACTTGCTTCTGCCCGTAGAACTTGTTGACGCGGTACATGTGGAAAATGTATTTCTCGGCCATGGGAATCTCCGGTTGGGATTGTGAATCTTTCCGGAGATAGTCTAATATGCGGGGCGGCCGGGTGCAAGGGGGATGTGGGGGGGCCGCGGTCCGCGTCACCCTTCGACAGGCTCAGGGTGACGGAGCCCGGGGGTGTCATCCCGGGCTTGACCCGGGATCCACGGAATAATGTCAAATCCCGGTGTGACAGGGCGGATCAATCGCGAACGTCATCGAATTTGGATCGGCGGGTGCGGGGCAAGAGGCGGGAAAGGGGACTTGACCTTCGGTTGGGACCGCGGGAATGACAGCGCACGCTTTTTCTTTGCATCTTCCGATCGCGGAGCATAGGTTCCACTATGATCACCATTTGAATCAGCGGGAGGACTCATGATACACGGAGCAAAAGAACTCGCGCTGGCCCTGGGTGCCTTCGCGATCCTGACACTCCTCGCCGGCTGCAGCAAGGACGACAACCCGACCGACTCGAAATCGTACACGATCGCGTGGGAGAAATACCCCGGCAATCCGGTCATGGTCAAGTCGAACGCCATCACCGAGTTCTTCGCGATCGGCCAGCCGACCTGTCTGGTCGAGAACGATACGATCAAAATGTGGTATGTCGCCGGGGGCACACCATATATCACCAGCCGCTTGCTCTACGCGTTCTCCACCGACAGCGGTCTCACCTGGACCAAATACAATAACGGCGCCGAGGTCATGGCGCCCGGCGCGGCCGGCGAATGGGACCACACGATCGACACCCCGGAGATCATTCACGATTCCTCCGGCTACAAGCTCTACTATTTCGGCGACACCCTCCCCGGCGGAACCAACCTGAAACCGAGCGCGCTCGCCGGATTCGGCGTGGCGACCTCGCCTGACGGCATCACCTGGACCAAGTACGCCGGCAACCCGATTCTTTCGCGCGGCGGGGCGGGGACCTGGGAACAGTCGTGGATCGAGTCGCCGGCGGTGATCTGGGACAGCGCGAACAGCCAATACCTGATGTGGTACTCGGGAGTCGACACGACCACGTGGAAGATCGGGATCGGGATGGCGACCTCGCCCGACGGATTCGCGTGGACGAAGCGGGTCGGCAACCCGGTGATCAGCCCCGGCGCAATCGGTTCATACGATGACATGTGGGCGGCGGTGCCGGCGGTGATCCGGCCCGACGGTGTTTACTATGAGATGTGGTACAGCGGGCTGAACTCGACCGGCGGCTACGGCGATATAACGATGAATTACGCGACCTCGACCGATGGCTTTGTGTGGAAGGAGTACTCGGGGAATCCGCTGATCACGACCCACACCTCGCCGTACAGCCAGGCGGTCGATTCGGGCGGGCCGTGGGCGCCCGATGTCGTGTTCTACGGCGGCGAGTATCGGATGTTTTACGAGACGGCGGCGGGGTTCGGCTACGCCCACTCGACCGGCGCGGTGGTGGAGCGCTAGGACAGTCGACCGATGAGCAGATTGGCCGCGAGCGCGACCAGACCGGCCAGCAGCCAGAGCACGTAGATGACGGCCGCCGTGCGGGTCAGTTTCCACAGGGGGAAATTGCGCTTGAGCAGTCCCTTGCTCAGGCCGACTGTCAGCCCGATAACGGCCATCACTGACGCGACCTCGAAGGCGAGGTTCAGCTGGCCGCGGGTCGGGAGGCTGTCCAGGGTATACCGGTAGTAGATCAAAAAGGCGGCCCCGGCGAGAAACGGGAGCAGGTACCAGGGCAGCCATCGGGCCGGGGCAGCGGCCGGTCGCGAGTGGCCGTCGAAGCCGGGCGGGACCGGTTTGATCTTTCGATTTTGAGTCGAGTACGGGTACATAGGCGTCAAGCTCCTTTTCATCCGGATTATCGGCAGACCGGCCGGAAAGAGTTAGAAAGAGTGCAGACGACCGTTCGGGCGGTGAATATTGCCGCGGGCAGATGAGTAATCCCGATAGGAAGGCGGTTCGGCCGGGCGAGATCGATCCGTCGAAAAACCGGCTTCCGCGGTCTGTTTCGGAAGGTCGAAACGGCGATTAATCTCTTGACGGACTTGGGTTTTTTTGTATATTCAAAGGCTCATTTAGCTAAGGTGGACATATAGATGAAACGCACATTTCAGCCGTCGAACAGAAAACGACTGAACGATCACGGCTTCCGCAAGCGCAACGCGACCAAGAACGGCCGCGCGGTCCTGAAGCGCCGTCGCGCCAAAGGAAGAAAAAGACTGACAGTCAGGATTGCCCGTAAGAAATAAGCTGCCTCGCCGCCTGAGTCTGAAAAGGCGCCGTGACATCCAGCATCTGCTGCGTTACGGCCGACGGTTGTCGGGCGAGGGCTTTACCTTGTTATGGGAGCCCGCCCCGGCGTTCAGGTTTATCGTACTGGTCGGCAAGAGACACGGCAGCGCGGTCGATCGCAACCGGATCAAGCGCCTTTTTCGCGAAGCTGTCCGGCTCAATCTGGGCCGGCTCGATCGAAAGATTGCGCTCGGACTCATCCCGGCGGCCGGCGGTCGGGCACCGAACTTTGAAACGGTGAATGCAGAAATCGGCCGCACATTCGACATCCTCTCCCGCCTCTGAACCCAGGCGGCTTTCGCCGTTGGCCGGGTTGTTGATTCTCCTCGTAAAGGTTTATCAGATAACGCTTTCGCCGATTCTTGGCGGCTCCTGCCGCTTTTACCCGACCTGCTCTCATTATGCGGTCGACGCTCTTAAGGTGCACGGGGCGTTCAGGGGGAGCTATCTCGCTGCAGCACGCATACTTAAGTGCCATCCATGGCATACCGGCGGTTTTGACCCGGTGCCTGAAAAACACGATTAGGGGATATTAAGTCCTTCAGGATGAATAGATAACAAGGATCTGTTGTGGACAAAAAAACGATACCGTTGATCATAATTCTTGGGCTTGTCATTGTCTTCTACTACCCGATTCTCGAATTCCTGGGTATCTACAAAGCCCCACCGCCCCAACCCAAGACCGAACAGACAACCACCGCTCCGGACACCACTACCCACTTGGCTGTCCCTCTCCCCGATACGACCCGGGAACTGAGCACGGAGACCGGTACCAAGGTGGCCCCGAAACCGCCGGAGCCGGCGGCCGAACTCGCGGCGGACACGATCAAGGCGGATTCGCTGACGATCGAGACCAACAAGTATACGGTCATCATGAGCAGCCACGGTGGCGGGCCGGTCTCGATGAAGCTCAAGGAATACGACTATCGCAACGACGGCCCGATCGAGATGCTGCCCTACGCGGCGGCGGCGACCCCCGACGCCCGCTTTGCCGGCGAGACGTTTTCGACTTCGAAGATCGCGTATACGTCGAACCTGCGCCCGGGTGAATACGACGCCACGCATGACACGCTCGAGGTTGACTACACCTATGTCGGCGCCAACGGCGGCACGATCGTCAAGAAGTACCTCTTCTATCCCGACACGTATCACTACGACCTGGCGATCACGGTCGACAGCACCTCGGCGCTCGGTTTCGAGCGGCGTTACACCTTGCTCTGGAACACGCCGCTCGGCGTGACCGAACCGGTCGCGGCCAACGATTACAAATCGATGGAAGCGATCACCATGCAGGGTGGTTCGCGCGACGCCCTCACCGATTACAAGGATAACGTGCTGAATGAATCGGTGGACGGATCCACGTCGTGGGTCGGCCTTCGCAGCAAGTTTTTCGCGACCGCGCTGATTCCGCGCAATCGCGAGGGCGACGCCGCGGTCGCGCGCGGCAACAAGCAGAATGTCGCCACGCCCGAGGGAAAAGTCGAGGAGCGCGATATCACCGCCGGGATCGTGATGCCGTTTGCCGGTGTCGAGCAGTTCACCGATTCGTTCACCGTCTATGTCGGCCCGCTCGATTACCTGGCGATGGCCAAATACAATGTCGATCTCGAGGCGATGCTCGATATCGGCACCATGCCGTTTTTCGGCGTGATCCTCAAACCGTTTGCGATTGCGGTCATGTGGCTGCTGCCGAAACTCCACGATGTCATCCCCAACTACGGTCTCGTCATCATCATTTTCGCGATCGCCGTCAAGCTGATTACGTTGCCGCTCTCGATGAAGCAGTTCAAGTCGATGCAGGGGATGAAGGATATTCAGCCGAAACTCGAGGAGCTGAAGAAGCAGTACAAGAAGGATCCCCAGGGGCTGCAGCGTGAGACGATGAAGCTCTACAAGTCGCACGGGGTGAACCCGATGTCGGGCTGTCTCGTGATGCTGCCGCAGATGCCGCTCATGATCGCGATGTTCCGCGTCTTCCAGGCGACTATCCTGTTGCGCAACGAACCGTTCGTCTGGTTCATCAACGATCTCTCCCGCGGCGCCTCCGGCCTGACCGATCCGTACATTATCCTCGTCCTGTTTATGGTCGGGACACAACTGCTCTCGTCGGTGCTCACCATGTCCGGCGGCCAGCAGCAAAAGGCGTTCATCTACGTCTTCCCGATCGTGATCGGCTTCATGCTCTACAGTCTGCCGTCGGGACTGATCCTTTACTGGACCGTGTTCTCGCTGCTGTCGCTGGTCGACTGGTTCCTGTTCAAACGGAACAAGGTCAAAAACCTGCAGGTCAAGACGGCGTGACATGAGCGGCGACCGAAAAAAAAAAGCCGCCGTTTCGCCGACGACACTATTGCCGCGATAATCACCCCGCCCGGTGAGGGCGGGATCGCCGCTATCAGACTGGCCGGCCCCGAAAGCCGCGCCATTTTCGAACGTTTTTTCCAGCCCGAGCATCCCGGACCGCTGGCGCCGTTTGTTCTTCGTTACGGCCTGCTGGTCGATTCGGGGCGTCATCCGGTCGATGAAATCACTGCCGTGTACATGCCTAAGGGTAAGTCGTACACCGGGTTAGATCAAGTCGAGATCTTCTGCCACGGCGGCCGGCTGGTGGTCCGCCAGGCGCTCGACCTCTTCCTGACCGGCCACGCCCGGGCGGCCGAACCGGGCGAATTCACCCGGCTGGCGTTTCTGGCCGGCCGGATCGACCTGGCTCGAGCCGAGGCGGTCGCCGAGCTGATCGGCGCCAATACCGAAACTTCGCTTCAGGCCGCCCGCGACCATCTGCTCGGCACCTACACCGATCATATCGAAAATCTCCGCGAGCGGATTATCGAGCTGATCGCCGAGGTTGAGGCATCGATTGATTTCCCCGAGGAAGAAATCGACCCGGCTACCCGGGCCGCTCAGCTTGAGCTGCTCGGTGAGATCCGGGGAAATCTCGACCAACTGGCCGCGACCTACAAGGGCGGGCGGCTGATCCGGGAGGGGATTCGGGTAGTGATCGGCGGACGGCCGAACGCCGGGAAATCATCGCTGTTTAATCTGCTGCTCCGTCAGGAGCGCGCCCTGGTGACTCCGACCCCCGGGACCACCCGGGATTATCTCTCCGAATGGATCGATCTCGATGGATTCGCGGTGAATCTCATTGATACAGCAGGACTTCGCATTGGCGGCGGGAAGATTGAACGAGCCGGGCAGGAATCGGCGAAAACAGTTATGTCGTCTGCTAACATTGTGTTATGGCTGTCCGATGTATCCTCCCGGGCATGGCAACGACGTCTTGAGGAGGACCTGGAACAGATCAACCGGCCAGGGACCGTCGTGCTCGGGAATAAGATCGATCTGGTCAGGACAGCGCCGGTCCGCCCGGCGTTCCTCGGTGAGCGGCCGTGGATCCCGATCTCGTGCGCCGATCGCTCGGGGATCGACTCGCTCAAGGCGGCTCTGCTCTCCCATATTAATGAGGCGATGCCCGATCTGACTTCGGGGCTGGTAGTGACCTCGGCGCGGCATCGGCAGAAACTGAAGGCGGCATCGAAGCACCTCAAAGGTGCCGGGAGCAAGATTGCCGGAGATGAGTCGCCGGAGATTGTGGCGTTCGACCTTCGGCAGGCGGCCGGGGCGTTGGAGGAGATCACCGGGCGGGTATACAACGAGGATATCCTCGGGAAGATTTTCTCGAAATTCTGCATCGGCAAATAGCACCCTTCGGGTGTCTTTCTCAGGCGCGGGTGGGGCGGGTTGCTGTCATGCTGAGCTTGTCGAAGCATGACCTGTAGTGACGCAATCGATGGTCTGCCCCCGGTCACCCTTCGACAGGCTCAGGGTGACACACCCTTCGGGTGTTTTTCTCTGGCGCGGGTGGGGCGGGTTGCTGTCATGCTGAGCTTGTCGAAGCATGACCTGCAGTGACGCAATCGATGGTCTGCCCCCGGTCACCCTTCGACAGGCTCAGGGTGACACACCCTTCGGGTGTTTTTCTCTGGCGCGGGTGGGGCGGGTTGCTGTCATGCTGAGCTTGTCGAAGCATGACCTGCAGTGACGCAATCGATGGTCTGCCCCCGGTCACCCTTCGTCAGGCTCAGGGTGACACACCGTTCGGGTGTTTTTCTCTGGCGCGGGTGGGGCGGTGCTAGACCTGGGAAACGACCCCACCATAAATGGTGGGCCGCCCGGTGGTCGACGAGAATGAGGTATCACGGCGGAAGAACAAAACGGGCCACTGCCGTCAGGCCGTTGGTGCTTTGCCTCCGTATCGGTGGATGCAAAACAGGCTTCGCCTGTTTCACGTGAAACAGGGGTGGGACTTGATTAACCGGGTAGAAAGTGTGTATATTGGCCGAATCGATGAACTACCCTGATTTCGACATAATCGTGGTCGGTGGCGGACACGCCGGAGTCGAGGCTGCCCTGGCCGCCGCCCGCATGGGAAAGACCGCCGCCCTGATCAGCATGGACCGGAGCAAACTGGCCCTCATGTCCTGCAATCCGGCTATCGGCGGGGTCGGTAAGTCGCATATTGTCAAGGAAGTAGACGCCCTTGGCGGGATTATGGGGCGGGCTGTCGACGCCACCGGTATCCAGTTCCGCCGCCTGAACTTATCCCGTGGACCGGCAGTCTGGTCAACCCGCGCCCAAGCCGACCGCACTGCGTATAACCAGTACGTGGTAGACGCAGTCGAGGCGGAGCCGCTGGTCACGGTTATCGAGGGTCTCGCCGGCGAGATCATGGTCGAGCACAACCGCGTGGTCGGGATTCGACTCGAGACCGGCGAACCGATCGGCTGCCGCGCCGCCGTGATCGCCACCGGCACATTTCTCGGCGGACTGATTCATATCGGCGAAAGACAGATCCGCGCCGGACGGATCGGCGAACCGGCCGCCTACTGCCTCTCCGACTCATTCCGCTCGCTCGGATTCGAGATCGGCCGGCTCAAGACCGGTACCCCGCCGCGGCTCAACGGCGACACGATCGACTGGTCCAAGTGCGAAATTCAGCCGGGCGAGACACCGATCCCGTTTTTCTCCGACCGCTCGAACCGGGCGCCGTTCGAGCAAGCCTGCTGCCATCTGACCTACACCTCCGAAAAGACGAGGGAAATTGTCACCGAGGCGAAACATCTCTCTCCGATGTTTTCCGGCCAGATCACCTCGACCGGCCCGAGATACTGTCCGTCGATTGAAGACAAATTCCACCGGTTCGCCGACAAAGAACGCCACCAGCTCTTTCTCGAGCCGGAGGGAAACGGAACCAACGAGATTTACCCGAACGGGTTTTCCACCGCTCTTCCCGAGGAGGTCCAGCACCGGGCGATCCGTACGGTGATCGGGCTTGAGGAAGTCGAGATCACCCGGCCGGGATATGCTGTCGAATACGACTACTGCCCGGCTCATCAAATCAAGCCGTCGCTGGAGACCCGCCGCCTGGCCGGTCTGTTCCTGGCCGGTCAAATCAACGGTACCTCGGGCTATGAAGAGGCTGCCGGACAGGGGCTTATGGCCGGTGTTAACGCCGTGCTGTATCTCGAACAGGAAGCCCCGCTGATACTTGACCGCTCCGAGGCGTATATCGGCGTCATGATCGATGACCTCACGACCCGGTCAACGACCGAGCCTTACCGGATGTTCACCTCCCGGGCCGAGTACCGCCTGGCCCTCCGCGAGGATAATGCCCGCGACCGGCTGAACAATTACGCCCGGACCTACGGTTTGCTTCCCACCGATGAGTGCGACCGGTTCGACCGGATTCAGGCCGAGACCGATTCGACGGTCCGAACGCTCCGATCGACCCGGGTGCGGTCGGCCGAGCTCGGTTCGATGGCCGAGCGGTTTCGCCGGGTCGAGACAGTCAGTCTCGAGAACATCCTCAAACAACCGGTGCTCTCTATTAATGAGGGGCTCGATCTGGTGACCCGGCTGGCCTCCGGCCTGGCCGATGACCGCCAGGTCCTCGAGCGGGCGGCTATCGTGATTCGGTACTCCGGGTATATCGACAAGCAGCAGCGGGAAATCGACAAATTCAAGAAGCTCGAACGGGAGCGGATCCCCGAAGATTTCGATTACGGTTCGATTGCCGGGCTGAAGAAGGAGGCCCGGGAGAAGTTTGTCCGGTTCCGGCCCGGGTCGCTCGGGCAGGCGGGGCGGATCGAGGGGGTCACGCCCGGTGATGTGGCGGTACTGTCGGTCTTTCTGGCCCGGCATAAGGCGATGTCGGCATGAACGGGGCTACCGAAGTCTTTCGATACGACGTTTCCGAGCAGCTCGAGCGTCTCGACCCCGACAACAACTTATTGGGCTACTTCGAGCTGCTGACCGATGAAAACTCCCGCCTCAATCTTGTTTCACGTGAAACAGCCCGGGTCGACAGATCCGCGGACACCTCCGCCGGCCGTTTTCCGGGGCTGACCGAGCTGGCGGTTGAGTCGCTCCTGCCGTTCGACCGAATCCCGGCGAACGCCGTCCGGAATTATCTCGATATCGGATCGGGCGGGGGGTTTCCCTCGATACCGATCCTCCTGACTCGATCGATCGAGCAGGTCTGCCTGGTCGAGCGGACCCGGAAAAAAGCCGGGGCGCTCCGGCGGATGCTCCAGGCGCTCGACCGATCCGTCCGGATCGAGCCGACCGATTTCGCCGAGGTGAAATTCGGGCCCCAGAAATTTGACCTGATTACGATGCGCCTGGTGCGACTCGACGACCGTCTGCTCAGGAAGATCGCCGGGCTGCTGGCCGACGATGGCTTGTTCGTCTACTACGCTCGCCGGGAAGCAGACTTCTCCGACCTTTCGCTGTCCGCAGAGAGCTTCGCCTTCGCTCCCCACGGGTCGGCCGAAGTCCACGCCTGCACGGTCTTTACCAAAAAGCTCTGATATCCTCCGATATTTTAGTTGATTATGCCGTGGCCTGCGGTTACCATGAGCCATTCATTACACGGACTTCGCGAACAAGGATTGTGGATTGGGCAAAATAATCGCCATCGCCAATCAAAAAGGCGGCGTGGGTAAGACCACGACCGCAGTCAATCTCAGCTCCTGTCTGGCCGCCGCCGAGTTGAAGACCTGCCTGGTCGATCTCGATCCGCAGGCTAACTCGACCAGCGGCTACGGGCTGGACAAGCATAATGTAGATAATTCGATCTACGATGTACTTGTCAACTCGGTGCCGTTCCGGGAGGCGGTCCACGAGACCGATCTCGCCTATCTCCACCTGATGCCGTCGTCGATCTCGCTGGTCGGCGCCGAGGTCGAGCTGGTCTCGATGCTCTCCCGGGAGACGCGGCTGAAAGCGGCGCTCGAGCCGGTGGTCCCCGACTACGATTATATCATCATCGACTGTCCGCCGTCGCTGGGGCTCCTGACGATCAATGCGCTCACCGCCGCCGATTCGGTGATCATCCCGGTTCAGTGTGAGTATTACGCGCTCGAGGGTCTCGGCCAGCTCATTAATACGATCCAGCTGGTGCAGAACCACCTCAACCCGCACCTCCAGATCGAAGGCGCCCTGATGACCATGTACGACAGCCGGCTGAATCTGTCGCGGCAGGTGCTCGACGAAGTCAAGAAACATTTCGGCGGTAAGGTGTACGATACGGTGATATCGCGAAATGTCCGTCTCTCCGAGGCGCCGTCGTTCGGCAAACCGATTATCCTCTACGATATCCTGTCGACCGGGGCGGAGAACTATATGGCTCTTACCAGAGAGGTACTGGCACAGTGAAAAAGGTAGTTTTGGGCAAGGGGCTCGATGCCCTGATCCCGGCCGATCGGCCCGGCGGTCCCGACCAGCATCGGTTGCGCCAGGTGCCGCTGCATATGATCGCGCCGAATCCGCTGCAGCCGCGGCGGGAGTTCGACGAGAGCGGGCTGCATGAGCTGGCCGATTCGTTCAAGCGCAACGGCGTGATGCAGCCGCTCGTCGTGACACCAAGTGGGTCCACGTACACCATTATCGCGGGCGAGCGGCGGTTCCGCGCCGCCCGGCTGGCCGGCCTGGCCGAGGTGCCGGTGGTGGTGATGGATGATATCGACGACAGCCGCATGCTCGAACTCGCCCTGGTCGAGAATATCCAGCGCGAGGATCTCAATCCGATGGAAACGGCCCACGCTTATCGCTCCCTGATGGAGCGCTGCGGTTATACGCAGAACGAACTGGCCGATATCGTAGGTAAGAGTCGTGCCGCGGTGGCCAACGGCCTTCGGCTGCTCGCGCTGCCCGACCCGATCAAGCAGATGCTTCGGGAAGGCAGACTCAGCGAGGGTCACGCCCGCGCGATCCTCGCGCTCGACAACGAGCGCGCCATGCTCGACCTGGCCGACCGGATCGTGAACGAATCGCTTTCGGTGCGCGCGGTCGAGGATGCGACCCGCAAGCCGACCGCGAAGCGCCGTCCGATAGCGCGCCGCAAATCGCCGGAGCTGGCCGAGGCGGAGTCGTTTCTCAAGCGAACGCTGGGGACGTCGGTGAAGATACAGCACGGGCCGAAGCGGGGGAAAATCGAAATCGAGTATTACGGCGACGACGATCTCAGCCGTCTGCTGGAGCTGTTTCAGAAGATCGGATAGCGTGCGATGGCACGGACCAAGTACATTACCGTGATGTTCATTCCCGACGGGACCGAGAACCGTCGGGGCTTCCGCATTCGCAAGTGGGTGCTTCAGGCGGCCGGCCTTGCGGTCGTTTTTGCGCTGGTCGGCATAATAATGTTTTTCAGTGTGTATTCGAAGATAATTGTTCGGGCCGCAATGACCGATAAACTAAAACAGGAAAACGAACAATTGCTTCGGTACCAGTACAAGGTGAAAATCCTGGAGGAAAACATTAACCAGATGCGCGGCGTGGTAACGCG
>CAYPYM010000023.1:0-13882 GCA_964414435.1 uncultured Ignavibacteriales bacterium
GATCAGGTCCCAATGATCGTGGCTCGACATCGGATCGCCCGGTGCATGATCGTGCTCGATCGTCCGCACCCGGTCGCCATCGAGCGTGAAGATCGTGATCGTGCATCTCGGCGGAAGGTTCGCGAAATTCACCGCTCGCACCCGATCATCGGAACGGTCCTCCCGGCCACGGCCCTCGTAGCCGTACGCCCGGTAGTCGGCATCGATCCGGTACGGGTTCGGATAGACATAGACCTTCTCATTGCCGGAAACCGCCTGATCCATCTCATGCAGCGGGTAGGTCGATTTCGCATGCAGCGTCACCGATGATTCTAAGGGCTCCAGACCCGACTCGGGCGAGCCAAAGTCAAACGCCGTCACGTTGATCCAGTACGGCACACTCGGCAGCAGGTTCTCGATATCATACTCGTACTCGTAGTACTTGAAATAACCGTCGTCAGTGTACATATCGGCGGTAATCGAATCGGGCGGAAGCGTGTGCGGATTCGGATATCCAGGGTATGTCTTTTTGATCGGGGTGGTAACACCGAGTTGCGAGGCGTTGAATTCGTGTTTCGTGAAGAAGAAGATTGAGTCCGAGTAGCCCGGCATGATGTATGGTCTCGTGCGGCTGTACCCGAGCGGGTCGAACGTGCTGTCGGCACAGGGATCCGCCCCGCCGCCGTACAGGCAGCGCAACTGATCGATAGTAAAGGGTTCTCCGCGCAGTTCGTAGGTCGGTCCGGTGGCAAGATCGGGGTTGAACACCCACTTGTCGTAATCTTCCAGATCGTACGAAGCTGCCAGTGAATAGCTCGCCTCGCGGGAGTCGCGCCCGATATAGATGCGGTACCCCTCGAAATCGACCTTCTGCGTCAGCACATCTTTGGCCGTCTCGGTGACCTGGCCGTTGAATCGGACATGGATGCCGTTGTGGATCGGTGTGAGCCAGAAATCGGGCGGCGGGGGTGGACCGGCGGCGCGCCAGTCGGGGATGCCGTCGCCCTTGTACCATTCGGTGTCGGCTTTGGTGTATTCCCAGTTGCCGTCGACATAGATCGAATCGTAGTTGCATACCCGGAATTCTCCGGCGTAGCCGTCGTCGTCGGTGTCGTACCCCGGGTTGTCGTAGATTTTCTGCGCCCAGACGGCGTTTTTGGCGAGGTCCGAGAAATCGACGTTGGCCCGCCAGAGATCGGGGTGATCAGGCAGGTTGTCGATATTGTCGGGGTTGGCATGGAACTTGTCACCCACAAAAACACAGAATGAGACCGACAGATACGAATTCGGTCCTATGTCAAACGGCCCACGCGACAGAAGCACATACGTCTCAGCACCCTTCGAGACGTCGCCAGCTACATCGGAAGGGGTTGGAATCCATTTGAAATCGTTCGAGAACAACTTGGCGTTGACCTGATCAAAATCGATATCGCCGTTACCGAGCAGGTAATAGCGGTTTCTATCGCCGAGCGGGCTCCCGGTCGTACCTGTTCGAAAATCCCGCGTATGGCCCACTCTCATTGGTCCAAAATCCTTGTCAGGATCTGAATAGTAAACCCACCAGTTGTAGGATTCCGTCACCAGTCCTTCCGGTTCGTTGAGAAACCTGATCCCAAGGACGCCTCTGGTCGAGGCAGTGTATCCCTGGTTGAGAGGGTCGTACACGGGCGAATCTGCCCACCCTCCTTGAACCGGATCGCCGTCGTTATCCGCCGCCCAGACCGTTCTAATGGTGTCAGGCGGGCGGCACGCAGATTCATGTGGGTAGCTGAACACATAGCCGGTTATATCGTCAGGCCGACTCCACTCGGCTGCGTCTCCGCCGGCAAAACCCACGGCCGGGTGAAAATACAGCCCAAGGTACGCACTCCGAATCTTCCGATCCAGCAGGTTTTGGATCTTAGCATTAAAGAAGACGATATCTTCGGCATAAGAGTACGACCATGCGTACGACTCTTGTGTGATTTTCACACCGAGGGGTTTGTGCGGCCGGTGATCGAGATAGTCTTGAATGAAGAAATCCTGATTGACGGTCGTGTCCGTGTACGCCAGGAGTCGGTCCTGTTCGGATACCGCACCTCCGCTGGTGTTACCAGTTGTATCGAGCGTCGATCGCGCGCCCATAGGAAGGTCATCTATCCAGGTTGATTGGGTCTCGTCGGTGGGTCGAAAATCGACCGCAGTAGTTACCAGCGTGTCACCATCGACGACGCCACCGATCCAAAGCCCGAGACCCGCCGTGTAGATGTATCGACGGGAAGAGCCTTTGGGAAACTCACTACCCTGTAAGTGAATATCGCCGGTGATGCAGTCCGGCAAGATGGCCGCATCAATCTGTGAACCACCCCCAATGTTCCCCCGGTTGCTTACCGACAAGACGAGTCGTCCGATGTCATGCCACGATACGCAAAACGGAGTTTCCTGATTGATGCCCTCGGCAGCTTCGGAAATGAGGGCTCTCGCAATCGCAGTGCGGGGAGACAAAGTAGAGAGTGGAATAAGCAGGCAGATCGTAGTTCTGAGCCAAGTGATGGTACATCCCCGGAAGTCGGTATAAGCTAACAAGGCCGCCTCGCACTAAACCATGATCGGGAAGAAATGGGCATCTTTCACAATGCATATGCCTACGGATGGGCTCCACATCTATCTATCCGAAATACTTACAGACCCTGAATAGTCGTCATTGAGAGACTACCAGCATTCAGGGGCGATCTGATTGAGGCACAACGTATTGGACGGATTGTATTGGCAAATGCGCAACTGAAAATCCCACACGCCCACGCCTGCCGAGCAGTTGGGGGTTGGAGCAAGATAGCAACAGGGATCACGGTCCGCTTCCACCGGACTCACGTAAGCCAATCCAAACGCAAACGCGAAGATTGCCACGAATAGTAGGCTGCCGATGAGCCCCACTCTTGGCTTCATCATTAAGGACTCCTTTCCACGATCAGTTGTGTACTCTTTACTTTCGCCCCTCCAGAGGCAATATGCTCAATTACTTCGCTTCCAATCCACGATTGAGTCAATCTCAAAAGGCAGCAAGTCGCCGACCCGTATATCTACGATGCGGCTATCCAAGCCGACTACGAACGTGGTCGGGTAGACGTCGATGTCGAATTCAGACAAGAACCGGCGCCTGTGATCGTAAACGAACTGATTCTGAAGCTTCAGACTATCTCGTAAGTCAGAGAGAAGTCGGGGGTTTCCTGAGGACACAAATACGAAAGGTCCGATGCGGTCAAATCGAGTTTGTGACTCAGCAATCCTAGCCATCTCCTCCAGACAAGATTCACACGTGGGCTGGATTGCAACAATATAGACGGGGTTACCCCCGGCCTGAATCAGCATGGCGTGGAGGGATATCGGGGTTGCTTCTAAACTCTCGAATGCGGTATTAGGAGGGGTATCACCAACGGCAAGCCGGAAATGAGATCGGGCTACGGCAACCGATCTTTCGGCACGCTCACGAATCAGGGCGTGGCTGTGCTTATCCGAGAGAAACTCTCCGACCGATTTCCCGCCAACATAAGCGGTAGCGCCAGCCGCTAGACAGGCCACAACGACAGTGTATAGTTTCATAGAAGTGGTCCTCCCAAGACACGGGTGCTCATTCCCGTCGCCATCTTCATATTGCTGTATTCTACGCGGCGTGTCAAGCGAGAAGTTGCTTACAAACCAGCTGGAACCGAAAGACCCGCAAAAACCGCAGCAAATCGATGACGAATGCGACACCGGGACTATATGTAGAGGAGAGGTTGTTCCGATGCAGTTCGACCTGCACGGCTCAGCGGTCAGGGAATGAGGCAAGAAACGGAAGAATGATAATGACCAAACAAAGCCATCTTCTTTATGCAGGATAAGTTCTTAACGAAATCGTTGAGTGCGTTTTGCGGTTCACTTGCCGGTACTCTTCCCCGCATAATACCAGTGCCACGCCTCCCAGTACCACTCCCCGCTCCCCTTGGCCGGCTCCGGGATCGACTCGACAAACCCGTACTCCCCGGCGTGCTTCTTCAGCCACTTGTAGATTCTGGTATGGGCAAAGCGCGCTTCCGACGGCACCAGGTCGAGCGCCCGTCCGGTCTGATGCTGCGAATACCCCGGCGGCGCCACGAACTGCGAGACCTGCTCGAACGTCTTCCCCTCGGCCAGCCGCCTCCGGAATATCCGCCGCTGCATCTCCGCCGAGCGATAGCCGGAATCGGCGATCAGGTCGATACTGTCTTTCTTCGCCGCAGCCGCCATCTTCACGAAGGCCGCGCGCGTGTCGGGCGTGACATAGACGCGAAAGTCCTCGTAGCTGAGTTCCGCCGGCAGACGCACCAGTTTCGACGGATCGGCGACCTGCACGCTGTCGAGCTTCTTGCCGACCCAGCGGGCCGGGACGGTATAGGTCACCGAATCGATCGTGACCGTTTCGGTCCGATCGCCGGCGCACGCGACGGCGGCGCCGAAAAGCACCGCCAGCGTGAGTATCGTTGCGACTAATGCTGTCGGACGTGTCTTCAACCGGTGTAACGTAGCCCCGAGTTGGTGGCGGTGAGGATGTTCTTGTCGCCGTCGAGCCCGGCCGCCTTGACCTCGCCGACAAACAGCCAGTGGTTGCCGACCTGGACGGTGTTGACGATTTCGCAGTCGACCCACCCGAGTACGCCGCCGAGAATGGGCGAGCCGGACACGGGCGAATCGGTCATGATAGCGGTTTTGAGCTTTTCGTAGCCCGACTCGGCCGGACCGTAAAACGACTTGGCGACCTCTTCCTGACCCTCGCCGATCAGGTTGATCACGAACGCCCCGTGCTCCTTGAGCATCGGGATCGACTGACGGTTGCCGTGGACGGCGATCGCCACCATCGGCGGCTCGGAACTAACCTGGGAGATCCACGACGCGGTCAGGGCGTTGCCGGTGTGCCCCTGTCCCATGGTCACGATATAGACGCCGTATTCGAACTTGCGCAGTACTTTTTTGATGTCGTCGGCCATTGTCTCCACCTCGTCTTGTAAGGGTATCATTCCGAATGACGGCACGATACGGCCGTTGCCCGGACGAATCAATTACTAAATCTGTAACAGGGGGAGCCCCCCGGCTGTTCACCGCCGAGAGCCGGTTTCGTCACTCGGCCCACGGCAGCGCGTGACGATACCCCGCGCCGAGCAGCCATGCCACCGACCGGTCAATCTGATCGTCGTCCGAGGCTTCCAGCGCCCAGATCGCCTCCGGGCAGTGCTCCTCAAGGGCCTCCAGCACGGCCGGCAGGTCGATCGTTCCGTCACCGAGCGCCAGATGCTCGTCGCTCTCACCGTGATTGTCGTGAAGGTGCACGTAACTGATGCGACCGCCCAGACGACGGGGCCACTCGGCCGCCGGAATACGGCCGTGGCAATGGGCGTGACCGATATCGAGACAGATATCGAGACGGGGATCCCCGACCCGGTCGATCACCTCACCGATCAGTCGGGTGTCGTGCTCGAGGTGGTTCTCCAGGTGGATATGCATATCGGGCGGCAGGTCAGCCAGCAGGTCGCGCCAGAACTCCGTGATGCGCTTCAGCCAGCCGGCGGTCAAGCTGGTGCCGGGAATGTACCCGTGGTGCAGGATAATGCGGTTGATGCCGAGATCCCGGGCGGTGACGATCGCCTGATCGTAACGCAGCCGGGTCACGCGACGAATCTCGGCATCCATGCCTCCCGCGCAGAGATCGGCGAACGGACCGTGCATCGATTGTGGGGAAATGCCCGCAATGGCCGTCAGGTGCCGTTCGATTGCGTCGGCATCCGACTCTCCATAGGCGGGATCATAAAACGACTGCACCTCGATACCGCAGCCGAGCCTTCGGCACTGGGCCGCGACTCGTTCCAGTTCGGTATTGTCACAGATGCGAAATGCCCTCGTGGCTGCCTCCCTCCTGCACCGATCGCGTCATGTTTCGAACGGGTGCTCGCGCATGAAATCGGGGCGATAGTGATCGCTGCTTTCCAGCTCCTGCACCCAGCCCCGCTCGAATCCGAGATCCTCCATCGCCTCGAGCACCAGGTCGTACTCCTCGGCCGTCACCCGCCGTCCCAACACCGGGTGGTTCGCCACCGCCGGGGTCGGCCAGTACTGCGACATGAGCGACAGGTGGCACCGGGGCGACCAGTGCACTGCGATATGCTGCAGCACCTCAATACTGTTACGGACATTTCCGGGCAGCACGAGGTGACGGATAATCAGGCCGGACGTAATCAGGCCGTCGCTATCGAGCGTGATATCGGCCCCCTTCTGCCGGAACATCTCGCCGATCGACCGCTTGGCAATCGCCGGATAGCCGGGGGCGTCGGAGAATTCCCGCGCCAGCGCCTCATCCATGTACTTGAAATCGGGCAGGTATACATCGATCAGGCCGTCGAGCGCTCTGATCGCCTCGAGCCGGTCGTAACCGTTGGTATTGAAGATAAACACCGGCGAGCGACCGCGCTTCTTTACCGCCTCGATCACCTCGAGCATCTGCGGAAGATAATGCGACGGCGACACGAACCCGACCGAGCGACAACCCTGGTCGAGGTGCCGGTCGATCTGCTCGATCAGTTCGCCGAGATCCATTTCGCGCGCAACCACCGCCGCGACATTGCGGCTGATATCATAATTCTGGCAAAACAGACACTGCATGTTGCAGCGCGTGAAAAAGATGTTACAGACGCCATCATGGCCGGAAATCACCGGTTCCTCGCCCCGATGGGCGCAGATCGACCCGATCGAATACCCCGTCCCGCTGCCGCAGTAGCCGAGTTCGGTTGAACTCCGGTCGGCGCCGCAGCCGCGCGGGCAACAGGTGCATCGGCGCAGATCGGGCGAAAAGGTGTTGTCGGCGGACTGGTCCATGGCAGGAATATAAGCGAAGGCGATTTTGGATGCAAAGGGTTCGGTCGGATACGATCCGACGGCAGATGTGGACATCTGCCACTCAGTCCTACGGCGTGGGGTTCTGACTGCTCAACGGCAAATGAAAACGGCAGGCGCGAAGCCTGCCGTTCTCCTATTCAACCGCAATCTAGCAGCCGGGTACTACGGGCAGTCGATCGAGCCGTCTTCGAAAATGAAAGCGACGAACCCGGTCAGGTCGGCCACGTTGATGTTCCCCGACTTGTCGACATCGGCCGCCTCTTCCTTGACCGGTTCCGGCCCGCCCTGGAAGATGTATGCGACGATATACGTCAGGTCGGCGATGTTGACGTCACCCGAACCATCGGCATCGCCGCAGATGTAATCGCAGGCGTCGCCCACACCGTTGCCGTTTCCGTCAGCCTGATCGGCGTTCGGCGTACTCGGGCAGTTGTCACAGACATCCCCTACGCCGTCGCTGTCGCCGTCAGCCTGGTCGACGTTGGCCGTGGCCGGACAATTGTCGCAGGCGTCACCGATTCCGTCGCCGTCTCCGTCGAGCTGGCCGGCGTTGGCGGTAGCCGGGCAGTTGTCGCAGACGTCGCCGACACCGTCACCGTCGCCGTCGAGCTGGCCGGCATTGGCGGTAGTCGGACAGTTATCGCAAACGTCGCCAACGCCGTCGTGGTCCCCGTCAGCCTGGTCGACATTGGCCGTGGCCGGGCAGTTGTCACAGGCGTCACCGATTCCGTCACCGTCGCCGTCGAGCTGGTTGGCGTTGGACGTGGTCGGGCAGTTGTCGCAGACGTCGCCGACACCGTCGCCGTCCAGGTCAGCCTGACTGGTATTGGCCGTGGCCGGGCAATTGTCGCAGGCGTCACCGATCCCGTCGCCGTCGCCGTCGAGCTGGTTGGCGTTGGATGTGGTCGGGCAGTTGTCGCAGACATCACCGACACCGTCGTCATCGCCGTCTTCCTGGCCGGGGTCTTAAGTGGCGACGCAGTTGTCGCACACGTCGCCGATTCCGTCGCTGTCGGAATCCTCCTGCCCCGGGTTGTATGTCGACGGACAATTGTCGACTCCGTTCAGCACGCCGTCGCCATCGGTGTCCTGGTTGCTCGGCGGGAAGACGATGTAGTCGACCCAGCCGGCGTCGCTCCCGGACGAGGTGTTGATATCCTTCGAGTAGGTCCACTTGAACGTATGCGTGCCGGCCGTTACGGGGTAGCTCGCCTGGGTCCACGCCACCGAGCCGGACCACTCGTTCTTCTGTACTCCGTCAATATAGAAGCGCAGGTAGTCGTAACCCGATTCGGATGATACGGAGTAGTAGAACGTGATATTTCCGGCCAGCAGGTTGTCCAGGGTCACCTGCATGGTCGTGCTCTGCTGATCGCCGATATTCCCCGATCGGGCGCTGTAAGCGCCTTCGTACTTGTTCGAGGCGTCAATCGTCCACGGCTGACTCCCGCTGAATGTCCACGGGAAGGACGTGAAATTACCCGTCTCGAAATCTTCGATCGACTGGCCGATCGACACCGCGAAGGTCACGCTGTCGGCGTAGCCGCCGTCGGCCGTGAGATGTTCGACAAAGGTCGCCTGGTATTCGTTCGGGCAGGAGGGCGAAATATCGAACTGGAACGGCGTTTGCGATGTCCCCGTACCGCCGAGGGCGGTAATGGTCGGGTAGGTCGTCGCGTCCTGGGTGATCGTGATATACGGATCGGTCGTCGTCAGCGTTCCCGTGAGATTATTGGCGTTCCCCGCGCCGAGATTTCGCAGCGTCGTGTTCATCGAAACCGATTCGCCCGGATCGACCGGACCGGCGTCGTGATTGACGAACTCCATGACCGGCTCGTTGGGAAGCGGCTGGAGCTGCACGTCACGGATAGTAACGCGAGTGCCGTTGTACGAAACACCGAACAGCGTGTCGGGATAGTAGCCGGGAGCGGAGAAAACGATATCGTAGGTGCCTGCTTCGATCATGCGATGGTAGTCGCCGACATCGGGGTCGGTGTACACCTGCGAGCTGTCGGCCTGGGTATCGTGACCGATTATGAAGACGGTGGCTCCCACCGGCTGGGCCGTGACAGCGTCGGTTACGACACCGCGAATACCCTCAAGAGCATGACGAAGGTACTCGAACAGCGAAACATGAAGATAGCCCCAGTAGGTCGGCAGAGTGCTGGCCGAAGGGAGCTTGGTGTTCGAAATCTCGATCGTCACCTCGCGGCAGCCGTGGAAATAGTTCATGTAATCCTGGCGACCGCCGGAGATCGTGTACCAGTCGTAGCCGTCGGTGATGCCGTTGTTGAGGTCGTCCATGTAGGTCGACGGACTGTGGTGATGGACGGTGTCGGCGAACTGGCGGGACACGTCGATCCACCAGGCGTCGTCCGGGCAGCGGCGGTACCAGGTGTCCCAGGGGTAGTTGACCACCTCGGCGCCGCCGTGGAAATTGGCCGAAATGATAAAGCTGTGGGCAGCCGCGAAATTCATCCAGGCGACCGTCGCCGGCTGCCAGGCATTGCCGTCGGGGTGCTGGCCGTCGTCCGGGTCCCAATAGTTCCGGTTCATGTCGACCCCGTTGGCGTTGTAACGGGTCGCCCCGTAGACGGAGCTGTTGCCGCCGGCATAGGTGCCGTCGGGGTTGGCCAGCGGGTTGATGTAGATTTCCATGCTGTCGATCATGCCGGTGACACCGGGATCGGTCCCATAGGTCGACAGGAGGGAGTCAATCATGCGGAGCATGTTCACATAGCCGGTTATCTCATCGCCGTGGATACTCGAGGTATACAGCACCTCCGGCTCGTCTTCCTCGACATCGACATTGGCCGATATCTTGGCGACCAGCAGGGCGCGGCCCTGCACCGTGCTGCCGATATTGATAATCCGGCACAGGTTCGGGTAGCTGGTTTCGAACTGGTACATCATGGCGACATAGGCGTCGTAGGTGGGATAGGTGTCCCACGCCATGGCATCCCGGGCGTTGCTCGACATTTCGGGCTGGATGAGCGTGCCGGGATGGGGCAGTTCTTCGTAGGCATAGCCGGACTGTTTCAGAGCGGCCAGCTGGTTGTCGTTGGCGTAAACGTAGATGTAGCCGTCACGGACGTTGTCGACCGAGACGATTTTGCTCAGGGCGGCGACGTCCTGGGGGGATTGGAGCTTGAGCTGCAAGTAGTATTCGGCCGCCTGCGGAGCGGACGCGGTCAGGGATACTGCCAGCAACACGAGTACAGCGATGGTGACGGTTTTGAACATAGCTGGTTTCCTCGAGCTTCGGCGGATTCACTTGTAAGTATATTCGAACGGTTCCCTTACAATATACAGTAAAAAACGGGGCGGCAAACAGCTAATTTGCCGCCCCGGCTGCGAATGCAGCCTATCCTCCGCAGGTGGGTGCGGGCCCTCCCAGGAACAAATAGGCCACTAGATAGGTCACATCATCGATAAGGAGGTCGCCGGAGCCGTTTACATCGGCCGCGGCCAGGGTAGGCGGCGGCGGTCCCTCCTGGAAAATGTATGCGACAAGATAAGTGAGATCCGCGACATTCGGCCCGTTTTCATCGCCGTTGACATCGCCGCAAACATACTGCGGCGCCAGCGTCACGGTCAGGCTGGCCGGAACGGTCATCGTGGCATGGGCCGGATCGTTGGTACTGACGATAATATTGGCCTGGTACAGCCCCGAATCGAGCTCGGCGGTCGTGAACTTCACCGGCAGGGTGTCGGCCGCATTGCCGTCGAGCACGCCGGCCGTTGTCTCCATACTCAGCCAGCGATACGGCTGCACGAACTGCACCGCCAGCGAATTCTTGACATAGGTCGTCAGGTAGGCCACTTCGAGGCCGTCGGTACCGTCGGGGCTCTCCTCCCCGATCGTGCTGCTGGCAACGTCGAAACCGGCCGCCACACTCAGGTACTGGTAGGTCACCGTGCCGTCGGGCGACAGGATCACCTCGGCGGTGATAACGTCTCCGGCCCCCGCCCCGTATTCGGGATAATCGACAAACTGGATAATGCAGTTGCCGCCCGAGGTGCCGACATAGACGTGCGCGCCCGGGTTGTTCGCGTCATCGGGATTGAGATCGTCCCACATCCAGGCGAGAATCCCGTTCGGCAGCGTATCGTTGGGGATATGCTTCTTGAAGCGGGACCGCAGGCTGTCGGGCGAGAATCCGATCAGGCCGTTGGACCCGATGTACAACTGCGTGTAGAGCGAGTCGTAGAAGGGGAAGGTAAAGCCGATCGGGTACGGCCCGCCGTACGAATCGTCACTGAGGTCACCGACAATATCGAGTCCGGTTCCGCTGATATCGATCCAGTTGAACACCGGACCGCCCGGATCATCGGAATCGATCCAGAAGTGGCCATAAGCGTCGGGACCGCCGGCGCTTTTCTCTACCGGCGCGCCCTGACGAGGATCGTCGACACCCTTGACGTCGTAGTACTCGGTATCGAATCCCTCGGGCAATTTCTGCCAGGCCGGCTGGAGGTCGCCCGCCGTGATCAGTTCGCCGATCCGGCTGCTGCTCTTGTTGACCATCGGCACGATCCCGACACTGTACATGAGCACCCCCTGACCGCTGTTGGTCACGATCAGGTCGCCCATCACGGAATCGCCCTGTTGCATCGTGTAGTCGAACGACCCCGGCGAGGCCGCGGCCAGCGGCGTGTAGTCGACATTGATGTTGTCCACGAACCAGTGGTCGCAATCGACGCACGAATAATCGGTGCGCATGCGGACCTGGAAACCGCTGTGATAGGCGTCGTACGGCAGCGCGAAATTCACCTGTTCAAACGATGTCATCACACTGCCGCTGCCGGGATGCTGGCTGACCTGTACCCAGGAGCCGGTGTTGTTCTTGTATTCGACCCACAGGTCCTTGCCGGCATCGGGCGGCTCCTGCGACCCGCCGCGCTCGTAGTAATACGACAGCACGACATCGCTCACCGAGGACAGGTCGATCGGCTGCGAGACGATCGTATCACAACCACCGTCGAGATCCATCGTGTACGGCGACGACGGCGGATTGAGCGCATTGAGGCTGACTTCGCCGCCGGCATTGATCACCCACCGCTGGGCGATGAGGGTGTCGAGCGGGAACGGCTCGAACCAGGGGAAGCCGCCCGGCGGGCCGGCCGAGATCGAAACCAACTCGCTCTGGTCGGACACGCCCCCGTCGGCCAGCGAGGTGACCTTGACAAACGCGGTATCGACGTCGTTGATTGTCGAGCCGCCGTCGATCGCCACCCGCACCATGAACTGCATCGAATCACCCGCCGCGATGACCCCGGTCGACGAAATCATGCTCGTGCCGGAGAGATCCCAGTAGGAGACGGCCCAGGTGTTGTTGGAGTCGGCGAACGAGTACTCGTCGGCCTGCGCCCCCTTGTTTTTCACCTGAAGGAGGTAGTTGACCGTGTCACCCGCCGCTCCGTACTGACTCAGCGATAGCGGCGTGAGATCGACCGCGTACTGCTGCGGCTGACCGATATAGATGTCATCGACAAACCAGTCATCGAAGAGACCGGCCGTTCCCCGACTGCGGATGCGCAGTCGGAACGCGCTGTGGTAGGCCGCGGCCGGCAGCGTCATACTCACTTCTTCGAAAGCCGTCATGTCGGGATCGGCCCCGAGATGCTGCTGAAGGAGTTGCCAGGTGCCGGTCCCGTCTTTGAATTCGATGAACAGATCGTCGTTGGCCTCGGGTGAATCACCGTTGCCGGTCCGTTCATACCAGTACTTCAGCAGGACATTACTCTGGCCGTCGAGGTCGATCACCTGCGACATGACCGTATCGGCCCCGCTCGGATAGCCGTTGAGATTAAGACTGTACGGCGGTGAGGGCGGATCGATCCCCACCGTGTTGATCTCGGCGTTGACATTCAACACCCAACGGCCGGCATCGAGCGTCGTGGCGGGGAACTCCTCCTGGAACGGAATACTCAGCGGCTGACCGTCAGAGATCGTGTGCAGGGTCGCGGACTGATAGTACGACGGATTTCCGGTCGACTGGGCTGTGACCGTCGCGACATCGAAGTCGCCGTAGACCGAAACCGGCACGATCACGCGTACCGTGAAGTCAAACGACTGCCCGCCGGTGAGACTGCCGGTCGATGAAACCGGATTAGCGCCGGCGGCATCGTAGACTTCGGTCTGCCAGGAATTGCCGGAGACACTCAGAGAGTAGTCATCGGCGTATACACCGGCATTGGTCACTGTCATGGCATACGAGACCGTGTCGTAGACCGGGCCGCTCAGTGTGTCGGCTGCCGGCGTCAGGGTCAATCCGTAATCGATCACGCGGAAATGGTAGGTGTCGGTGGTGTCGGCCTTACTTTCGACATCAACCGCCAGCAGGTAGTAATCGATTTCGGTGCCGGGCGGCTGGGCCGGGATGTAGCCGACATACTCGTCCGGGTTGCCGGTCGCGGTCATGAGGTCCTCGTACCACACTGATGAAATCTGGTAGTAAACGAGAAGCGAATCCGGATTGAGCGCGACATCGGACGTTATCGTCGCCACGACCGCGTAGTCATTGAGCGTATCGAGCGTGTTGGGCAGCGGGTCGTGAGTGATCTTGATCCCGGCGGCGTCGCGACCGTCGAGGAACATCGCACCGGTGTTGTCCGGATCGAGCCAGTACTTAAGCTGCTGCGACGATCCCGAGTAGTAATCCCAGGACTTCGCGACCTTTCCGTAGTAGTCCGAGGTGATACTCGTGCACGACGCATAACCGCCGTGGAGCTGGCCGATGATGCGGTGTTCGCTGTTGAACAGCGGCGATCCGGACGAGCCCGGCTCGGTCGTACCGTCGTCCCACGCGACGACGCGCCAGTGCGAGTTGTCACCGGACGAAGTCCCGAGATAACTGGTCGACTGTACGGCGTCGTAATCGAACGAAATCTTTTTGATGTCGCCGCTCGGGTGATGGATCCCCACGCACGAATCCCACGGCGTATCCACCGCCGACCAGCCGGCGTAGTAGACGTTGTAAGAATCGGGCGGCTGGGCCGAGAGTTCGACCAAGCCGAA
>CAYPYM010000024.1:0-8069 GCA_964414435.1 uncultured Ignavibacteriales bacterium
TGGCCGACTACCAGCTCTACCTCGAGCTCTTCCGCGAATATGCCGCCCGGGCCGACGATGTCCTGGCCCGACTGACGAGTGTTTTCCGGCGGATCAACCTCGACTTCATTAATATCAGAACGGATGAATCGTATATCGTGCCCCTGATCAACTTCTTCAGGATGCGCGAGAGGAGACTGTAGACGATCATGGCGCGAGCCTATTCGACAATCGGCGCGATTGCCCTGGTGACTTTGATGCTGGCGGCCGGCTGTTCGAAACAGGCCGACCACACGGCCTCGATTGAAATGCACAAGAAGCTGGCGACGGAGCTGCGCGACAACCGCCTATACGATGCCGCTGTGCAGGAATACCAGAAGATCCTGGCGTACGACAATCTGGACGACGCCACCCGGGCGAATATCAACTACCTGATCGCCCGCATCTATTTCGACCACGTCCAGAACTACGGCGAGGCGGCGGCGTACTATGTCCGGGCGAAGACGCTCGACCCGAAGGCCGACTTTATCGACGAAGCCTCGCGCAATCTCGTCACGGCGCTGGAGAAATCGGGCAATCTCGTGACAGCTAAGCGACAGCTCAACCAAATGACCGATATCGCGGCCAAGCCGGCCAACGACAGCGACGTTGCGGTGGCCCGGATCGGCGGCGTACCGGTCTGGCGGTCGCAGGTGGAGGACGCCCTTGCGGCGTTGCCGCCCGATGTGCAGAAGCAGGTGCTGAGCAAGGGCTCCAAGGTTGACTTTATGCATCAGTATGTCGGCACCGAACTGCTCTACCATGCCGCTCTGCGCGAGAACTACGATAAGGACCCGGATATCGAAAAGCAGATGAGTCAGTATAATCGTAACCTGCTCGTGCAGAAGTACGTGCTCGACAACGTGATCCCCAAGATCCAGATCGACACCGCCGACGTCCGCAATTTCTATCAGGCGAACAAGGCGTCGCACTACAACGACGCGCCGTACGACTCGGTCAAGGCCCAGGTTTTCCTCGATTACCAGTCCCAGAAAGCACAGTCGGCCTACGCCGACTATATTTCCATGCTGGCGCAAAAGGAACACGTCGAATTTTTCGACGAGAACGTAAAATAAGAGAACGAAACAACTGAACTGAACTATATGAACCGACTGCCGACCATCCTCACCGCCGTTGCTCTTCTCGCCGTCACGGTCTTCGCGGCCGTTCCCGCGGCCGCCCAGCCGGCCGATACCGTGTCATCGCTGCCGGGAGTCGAACTCAAGACATCGGTCGACAAAAGCGAGATCAATATCGGCGATCGGGTGACCTACACCCTGACGATTATCCACGATACGACAGTCGAGCTGGAACCGCCCCCGCTCGGCGCCAATCTCGGCAATTTTGAGGTGCTCGACTACAATACCGACCAGATCGAGAAGCTTCCCGACGGTCGCGAGAAGAGCACCAACCAGTTTATCATCAGCACTTTCACGACCGGTGACTACACCATACCGCCGATGCCGGTCATTTTCATGATGCCCGACAGCACGCACCGCGTGCTGCTCTCGGAGCCGATCCCGATCACGGTCAAGTCGCTGCTGACGGCCGGCGACACCACTGTCGATCTCAAGCCGATCGCGGCGCAGTTCGAATTCAAGCGCGATTACACGAAGTATTACGGCTGGGGCGGCGTGGTCTTGATCGCCCTGATCGGTCTGCTGTTCGGCTGGCTGCACCGCCGCAAGAAAGTGCCCGAGGCCGAACCGGTCGATCCGCGCCCGGCCTGGGAGATCGCGTTTGAGCGGCTCGCTGTCCTTCAGGAACGGCGTCTGCTCGAGGAGGGCCAGTTCAAGCAGTACTACTACGAACTCAGTGAGATTCTCCGCTGGTATCTCGGACGGATGTACGTCCGCAAGGTCATGGACATGACCACCGAGCAGTTCCTCGAGGAATTCCAGACGGTCAACCTCCCCGACTCTCTGTACGAAGGCGTGTCGGCGTTCATGAGTCACGCCGACCTGGTCAAATTCGCCAAGTACGAGCCGGAAAGGGAGCAGACCGGCTACGATTTTGATTTTGTCCACGGCTCGATCGAGCGGGTCCGCGCCGACTTCCAGCGGCGCACCGAGGTTCAGACCGTGACTGTTTCGAACGGTCACGGCGGTACGGCCGTCGGAGCGGGGGAGGGGCAATGACGAACCTCCAGTTTGCCGGTTTTGGTGTGAATATCTTCGATCTGATCGATACGACTATTAAGCCGTGGCTGATTTTCGCCGTCGGGGCGTTGATCATCGTCATCATGATTCTGTTCCACCTCTACCGCCGGCGGGCGCGGGCCGCGACGATCAAGTTTTCCGATCTCCGCATCGTCAAACGGGCCGCCCGCACGCGGCGCCAGCGGTTCCGTTTTCTGCTGCTCGTCCTGCGAGTTCTGGCGGTGGCGCTCTTCGTAGTCGCCTTCGCCCGTCCGCGGGCCGGCACCGAATATCAGGAGGTGACCTCGGAAGGGATCGACATCATGATGTGCCTCGACGTATCGTCATCGATGCAGGCCGAGGACTTCAAGCCGAACAACCGGCTCTATGTCGCCAAGGAAGAGATCAAGAAGTTCATCGGTCGCCGGGTCAACGACCGGATCGGCCTGGTCGTGTTCGCGCGCTACTCTTACACGCAGTGTCCGCTGACCACCGATTACGGCGTCCTGCTCCGGTTTGTCGATCAGGTTGATTTCGGCTTTATCGAGGACGGCACCGCGATCGGGATGGCGATAGCCAACGCGGTCAACCGGCTGCGCGAGGTCCAGGCCAAGAGCAAGATCATCGTGTTGCTCACCGACGGCGACAACAACGCGGGAGAGATCGACCCGATTACCGCGGCCAACCTTGCCGCGGCGTTCAATATCAAGATTTACACGATCGGCGCCGGAAAACCGGGCAACGCCATGTACCCGTATCAGGACCCGCTGTTCGGCAAACGGTATATTTACCAGCCTACCAAGATCGATGAAGAAACGCTCAAGGAGATCGCCAAGCGGACCGGCGGCAAGTATTTTCGCGCCCGCTCCGGCGAGGAACTGGACCAGATCTACAAAGAGATCGATCAGCTCGAGAAGACGAAAGTCGATATCGCCGAACACGTCCAGTACACCGAGCTGTTTCAGTATTTCGTCTACGGCGGCCTGTTCCTGATCGTGCTCGAGATGCTGTTGTCCAACACCTATTTCCGGAAGCTGCCGTAAGGATGGTGCGAAGATGAGATTTGCCGACCCATACAATTTCTGGCTGCTGGCGCTGGTTGTCGTGCTCGCGCTGTTCGCTATCTGGGCGCTGGCGCGGAAGAAACGCCTGCTGGAACGATTCGGCGACATGCCGCTGATTCTCAAGAACGCCCCGTACATCTCGTTCGCCCGGCAGGGCGGCAAGTCGGCGCTGCTCCTGCTGGCGCTGGTCTTCATCGTGCTGGCGGTCGCCCGCCTGCAGTTCGGCACCCACATGGAGATGCTCAAGCGGCAGGGGATCGACCTCGTCGTCGCCCTTGATGTCTCCAATTCGATGCTGGCCCAGGACATGAAACCGAACCGGCTCGACAAGGCCAAACAGGAGATTCTCGGTATTATCGACCGGCTCAAAGGGGACCGGATCGGGCTGGTGGCGTTTGCCGGCGAGGCGTTTATCCAGTGCCCGCTTACGCTTGACTACGGCGCGGCCAAGTTCCTGCTTCAGGCGATGGATCAAAACTCGGTGAGCGTGCAGGGAACATCGCTTTCGGCGGCGCTGCAAATGTCGGAGAAGGCGTTCGAAACGAAGGAGCGCAAATACAAGGTGCTGCTGCTTCTCACCGACGGAGAGGATCACGACGAAGGCGCCGAAAAGGAGGCCGAGGAAGCGCGAAAGCAAGGGATCAAGATTTACACGGTCGGAATCGGCAGCCCTCAGGGGGAACCTATCCCGGTGCTCGACCGTAGTGGTAAGCAAATCGGCTTCAAGAAGGATCAGAACGGCGAGGTGATCGTCACGCATCTCGACGAAGCGATCCTGCAGAAAATAGCGCTCGCCACCGGCGGGAAATACTACCATGCCTCGGCGGGGGAACTCGAACTGGACAAGATCTTCACGCAGATTGCCGGCATGGACAAGAAAGAGCTTGAAGGCTCGCTGGTTACCCGGTATGATGACCGTTTCCAGTGGCCGCTTCTGTTCGCCCTGGTACTGGTGGTCGGGGAGTTTTTCGTCCCGGAACGGCGGAAAGTTCGAAAGGATGACACTCATGCGTAAGGCAGTAATCGGACTGACTCTGGCGCTCGTATTCGCCGCCGGAAACGCCCGGGCCGATCTGGTCGGCAAGGTCAACGCCGGGAACAAGGCCTATACGGCGGGCGACTACAAGGGGGCGATGCAGCACTACACCGACGCCGAGACCGAGGCCGCCGAGAAACCGGAGCTTCAGTACAATATCGGCGGCGCCGCCTACATGATGGGTGACTACGAAAAAGCCGAGGACTACTACAACAAGTCGCTGGCGACCACCGATGTCGGCCTGGAGGAGAAGGCCCACTACAATCTCGGCAACACCTATTTCAAGATGCAGGACTACCAGAAGTCGATCGAGAGTTATGAAAACGCGCTCAAGCTCGACCCCAACGACGTCAACGCCAAAGTCAACCTCGAACTCGCCCGCCGCATGCTCAAAGAAAACGCCAAGAAACAGCAGCAGAACCAGCAACAGCAGCAGCAGCAACAACAGCAGAAGCAGCAACAACAGCAACAACAGCAACAAAATCAGCAGCAGGATCAGCAGCAGCAACAGGAACAGCAAAAACAACAGCAGCAGGATCAGCAGCAGAACGACGAGCAGAGCGAGGCCGGCCAGAACGACCAGAAGCAGGACCAGCAGCAGCAACAGCAGCAAAAGGAGCAGGAGGGGCAGAAGATCTCCAAAGAAGACGCCGCCCGCATTCTGAACGCGCTGCGCGACGACGAACGCGACCTTCAGGACAAGCTGAAACGACAGGTGAAGGTCTCGGGCAATTACACCGGGAAGGACTGGTAAGATCGGGAATGACGCTTCGAGGTCTCATAGTATTCTTTGCACTCGGGCTCCTGCTGGCTTTTGGCGGTCCGGTTTCGGGTCAGGCCGGCCCGGCATCGGGGAGCGATGTTTCCGTGCAGGTCAGTCTTGATCGGGATACGATCGGCATGGATGAAACTGCCCTGCTCACGGTGCAGATATCCGGGCCGTCCCAGAACCTGCCGCAGCCGAATATGCCGACGCTGGCCCGGTTCGAGATGTATTCGCAGGGACGGTCGAGCAATATCAGCATCGTTAACGGGCAGGTCAGTTCGTCGGTTACGTACCGCTATATGCTGATCCCGTCCAAGTCGGGCACCTTCCCGATCACCGGCATCGATCTTGTCTACAACAATCACCGCTACAAAGGCAACTCGGTGGAGTTGACCGTGCTCGATAAGGGCACGGCGACGCCGCCGGAACTCGAGCAGAAAGCCACCGATCAGGAAGGCTCGAGCCGCGACTATTTCCTCGAGGCCGTGGTCGACAAGAGCAAGCCGTATGTGAACGAACAGGTGACGCTCACGCTCAAATTCTATATCGCCGTCCAGTTCTATGGGTCGCCCGAGTTGATCGAGCCGACCACGACCGGTTTCTGGAATGAACTGCTCGGCAACAAGGCGCCCTATCGACAGAAGATCGGCAATCGCATCTACCGGGTGATCGAGCGCAAATATGCCCTGTTCCCGACCCAGACCGGGGACCTTACAATCGGACAGGCGGCGATCCGGGTAACCGTGCCCGGGCAAAACGGTCAGCAGCGCGACCCGTTCGGCATGTTCAATGAGTTTTTCAATAACGGCAAGGAAGTGACGATTCGCAGCAAGCCGGTGGCGATCAGCGCCCGGCCGCTGCCGAACGCCGGACGTCCGTCCGACTTCACCGGCTCGATCGGGAATTTCGATATCAGCGCCACGGTTGACAAGCGGCAGGTCGAGGTGAACCAGCCGGTGACGGTCACGATCAAGATCGCCGGAACGGGTAATATCAAGTCGGCCGCCGAACCGCCGATTCCCGATCTGGATGATTTCCGCGTCTACCTGGCCTCGAGTAACGAGAGCACCTCGAAGAACCAGGATCGGGTCGGCGGCACCAAGACGTATGAGCAGGTGTTCATTCCGAAGCGTCCCGGCAATCTCCAGATTCCGGCGCTTTCGTACAACTATTTCGACCCGAGCAGGAACAAGTACCAGACCGTGACGACCAGGCCGATATCGATCAACGTGATCAAACCGGAAGGATATGTCGGGCCGGTCGACGGTTCCTACGGCGGACCCAGTGTGGTGGTCGGCAGCGCCGCCAAGGATATTCGCTACATCAAGTCGGATCTCGGCCGTACCTCCGCGGTCGGACGGATTGTCCTCCTCTCGCCGCTGTATCTCGTCGTCAACGGGATTCCGATACTCTTGCTCGCCGGCACGATTGCCGTCCGAAAGCGCCGTGAGAAGCTGGCCACCAATGTCGGCTACGCCCGGTCGTTGCAGGCGGGGAAGAAGGCCCGCAAGCGGCTCGCCCGCGCCCGTTCGCTGGCGAAGGTCGAGCAGGGCGGCGAGTTCTACGCCGAGCTGCATCTGGCCCTGACCGCCTACATCGCCGACAAGCTCAACATCTCGCAGTACGGCCTGACCACCGACCGGATCAAAGAGCTACTGGCCGAGCGCTCGGCCGATGAGGCTCTCGCCGGCGATCTGGTCGGCGTGCTTCAGCAGTGCGACTTCGCCCGCTTCGCGCCGTCATCGATAACGCAGGAAGATATCGTTACGTCGCTGAAGACCGGGGAAGAGGTCATGATCAAGCTCGAGGGGGTGCGGTTTGCGTAAGGCCCTGCTGTATGGCTCGATATTTCTGCTCGCGTTCGTCGGGGCTGTCCGTGCCGCCGATGTCAACGCCGAGTTCGAGGAAGGCAACAAGTTCTACGAACAGCGTGACTTTCCGAGCGCTATTCGCATCTACGAGTCGATCGTTCACGATGGTGTTGAATCGCCGACACTCTACTATAATCTCGGTAATGCCTACTTCAAGTCGGGCGACATCGGTCGCGCCGTCCTCAATTACCTGAGGGCGAGGCGGCTCGATCCGTCCGATCCCGATATCCAGCACAATCTCGATTTCGCCCGTCGCCTCACCCGGGTCGACATGGAAGGGGTGCAGCTGAACCCGATATCGTCGTTCCTCGAATCAGTTGTCCGTCCCTACCGCCTGAATGCCCTGGCCTGGGTGTCATCGATCCTGTTTGTGCTGCTGGTGCTTGCTCTGGTGGCCCGGTTCGGGCTCGGCTTCCGCCTGACCACGCTGAAGATCGCAACGTGGGCGGTGGCCGTGTTGCTGTTCGCCTCGGCCGGCCTGACCACGTTCAAGTATCGGACCGACTACCTGACCCGTCGGGTCGTGATCGTGGCCGAGGAGGCTCCGGTGCGCAACGGTCCGACCGAGAACGCCGATGTCGAGTTCCAGGGAGCTCCCGGACTGGTGGCGGAGATCGTTCGCACCTCCGGCGACTACTACAATGTGCTGTTCGAGAACAAGCGGCAGGGCTGGATCAAGCGCGATCTGGTCGCCGAGGTTTGACAGGGCACCCCACGTTCCCCCTCTTTATTTGATTGACACTGCCGCCCCTGCCGGTCTATCTTAATTCGTTTGGTCAATTGGAGATGAATGGGTGACAAAGATTTGGAAGAAGAAGTCTTTCTGGGGGACCCTGATCGCGGTCGCCCTCCTCGCATTCTGCGTGAAAGATATCTCCTTTGAAGAGGTCTCATCGCTCGCCTCCCGGCTCAACTACATCTATCTCCTGCCGGCTCTCATCTGCTCGTTCAGTTTCGTATCTCTCAAGGGGTTGCGCTGGCGAGTCATGGTCCAGTCTCAGAAGAAGCTGCCCCTGTTCCACGCCGTTTCGCTTTATGCCGCCGGACAGGTTATCAATATCGTGATGCCGGCCCTAACCGGGCAGGTCGGGCGCATGTTCCTGTTCGCCAAGATGGAGGGGCTTCGCAAGACATTTGTGTTCTCGACGATCGTGCTTGAGATCCTCTTCGACGCCG
>CAYPYM010000024.1:8079-13686 GCA_964414435.1 uncultured Ignavibacteriales bacterium
GCGTTCGTCTTTCCCGACCGGTACCGGTCGGCCAGCTACGTGATCTCGATCGCCACGTTCAGTGCTCTCGCCCTGCTTTACCTGCTTCTGCATTTTCAGGGTCAGCTGGAGGCGCTGGGGCAGAAGTGGTTCCGCGAGCGCTGGCCCGGGTTTTATATCAGCCTCAAGAAATTCATGCGATCGTTTACCAAGGGCATGGAATTGCTTCGTTCAAGCCAGCACCTGTTCACGTCCCTCGGGCTGTCGCTGGGGTACTGGGCGGCCCATGTTTTTGTTGTCTTTTTCCTCTTTAAGTCGTTTGATTTTGGATTACCGCTCGGGGCGGCCGCAATGGTCATGCTGATCAATACGCTGGCCCTCATGGTCCCGATTACGCCGGGCAACGCGGGCACGTTCGAAGTGGCGGTGAGCACTTCGCTCACGGCATTCGGCGTGGGACGCTCCGACGCCGTTCTGTTTGCGCTGGCCCTGCACCTGCTCGATCTCGCGCCGCTCTGGGGGCTGGGGGCCGGGTTCATGCGTTACAAGAAAGTCTCGTTGGCGGAAATCAAGTCTCAGCACGAGGACGACCACATGCTCGACCAGGTCAACGAAAACGGCGTCCTCGTGGAAAAGGAGGAGAGCCTGTGATCAAGTCGTTCCTGTATCTGCCCGGGGAAGGCGTCGAGGTGTCCGAGGGTATCGACGATTTCCGGGCGTGGACCAGGAACGAGCAGGCGATTCTCTGGGTCGACATGTGCAAGCCGACCGACGAGGAATCCTACATCCTCACCCATGATTTCAACTTCCACCCGCTGGCGGTCGAGGACGTCATCTCGGAACGCCCCCGCACCAAGCTCGATGACTACGAAAAGTACCTCTTCCTGGTGTTTCAGGTGGTCGATTATGTCGGCCGGGAGGAGGGCCTGAAGATCAGCGAAATCGACTCGTTCCTGACCGGCAACGGCCTCGTGACGGTTCACTACGACGACCACCGGATGTTCGACTACCTCTATCACCGGGCCGAGCGGGACGAACGCCTCATGTCGCGCGGAGCCGATTTTCTCTTCCACGCCGTGATCGACACCATCGTCGACAACTACAACGCCACCCTCGACATCCTGGAGTACGAGATAGATCAGATCGAGGACGATGTCCTCGGCGAGCTGGACGAGGACACCCTGCGTTCGATTTTCACCCTCCGCCGCGACATCATCCAGCTCCGGCGGATCGTCATCCCGCAGAAAGAGGTGGTCATGCACCTGTCGCGGGAGCAGTTCCCGCAGATCTCCTCCCGGGCGGCGGTCTATTTTTCGGATATTCACGACCACCTGGTCCGGATCGACGATCTGGCCAATTTCCACCGCGAGATTCTCAATTCGTCGCTCGAAATCTACTACTCCTCGGTCTCCACCAACACCAACGAGGTTATCAAAGTCCTCACCATCTTCACCGTACTCTTCATCCCGCCGACTTTTCTGGTCGGCCTGTGGGGTATGAATTTCCGCTTTATGCCCGAACTGGACTGGAAATACGGCTATCTCGTGGCCTGGGCGGTCATGTTCCTGGTCGTGGCCGGGCTGGTCGTCTATTTCCGCAAAAAAAAGTGGATCTAACCGGAATTTAACGAAACTTCCTCTTGACAGATTGCGTTTCACGCTCTATAGATACCGACCGGTAGGTATGTAGATATGAGAAAAGAAACGCAAAAGTCACAACGGATCCGCCAGAGCCCGAAGCTTCCGGCGGAGGAACGCCGGGAACAGCTCCTCTGCGCGGCCCACGACCTCTTTTTGCAGAAGGGGTACCTGGCGACCACGACCGACGAGATCGCCCGCAAAGCCGGCCTGACCAAGGGAGCGCTCTATTTCCACTTCAAGAGCAAGGAAGAGATCGTCCTGACCATGGTCCGGCAGATTGTCGACGACTTCCTCAGGGAAGAGGCCGCCCTGGTCGGACGGAATCTGTCACCGGAACAGCTTATGTTCGAGATGCAGCGGATCGACGAGCAGATGCCGATGAAACGCGCCCGCCAGAACCTGACCCTCTTCATAGAGGTCCTGAAGGTGCCCCGGGTGCGCAAGGAGGTTGACCGGGCTTTTGAGGAGTCGGTCGATCTGCTCGCCGGCAGTCTCGATCCGGCTTACGGCCGCACCAGCGTACAGCGCCGCGACCTGGTCGTGCTGATTCACGCCGTGTTTGATGGTCTCAATTTCGTTTCCACCATTCACCCCACTCATATCGATTTCAAGCGGCAGACCCGGCTGTTCGGCAGCCTGTTTGATCACAAGAAGGAACAGAAGAGCAAATAGATGGTTAACGTGCACTACAAAATGCATCGGCGCCCCCGGCGCCTGTTGATTCTCGCCCTGCTCGCGCTGGCGGCGGCCGGCCTTGCGGCATCGTCAACGCAGGCCCAGGCGACCGCCCTGACGGTCGAAGAGGTCCGAGCCCTGGCCCTCAGCCACAACCGCCTGTACCTCAGTGCCCTCGATGAGGTTAAGAAGGCCGGTGCCGAGATCGTCCGCGCCCGCTCCGGCGCGCTGCCGACCCTTTCGGCCAACGCGGCTTACAACCGCAACTTCATGATTCCGTCGACCTATGTGACGATCGGTGACCAGACCGAGCAGTTCAAGTTCGGGTTCAAGAACAATTTCTCGGCCGGGCTGTCCTTGCGCCAGTCGATCTATCAGGGCGGCAAGGTATTTACCGCGCTGGCGATCGCCAAGCTTTACCGCAAGTTCGCTACGGCAGGATTGGACTCGGCGCGGGCGGCGGTCATCTACAATGCCGAGATACTCTTCTACCAGACGATCCTCCAGCGATCGCGCCTTGATGTCCTCCGGAAAGCGCTGGAGGCGGACAGCCTGAACCTGGAGAACGTGGAAAAGATGTACTCCCAGGGGACCGTCTCCGAATTCGAGGTGCTTCGCGCGCGAGTCGAGAAAAACAACCTCCTGCCGCAGATTCTTCAGGCCGAGTCCGACGCCAAGCTGGCCGAGAAGCGGCTCAAATCGTTTGTGGGGATAGACCTCGAGCATGAAATTACGACGGTCGACGACGCTACCGATACGACGCTCGGAGACCTGTCGACACTGTCTTACTATGTCGACACCGCTCTGGCGGCGCGGCCCGAGATGCAGCAGGCGACCTATCTCAGTGAAATATCGAAGCGGGCGGTCAAGGTGGCCAAGGCCGAATTCTGGCCCAGCCTCGAGGCGGTCGGCAGCTACGGCTGGCAGGCCCAGTCCGACGACTTCACCCTCAGCCAGAATACGACCAATTCGCTGACCGCGGGGTTCCAGGTGTCGATTCCGATCTTCTCCGGCGGCTCCCGATTCGGCGATGTCGCGCAGCGCAAGGCCGAATACAATCAGACGAAACTGCTTCTTTCGCAACAGCGCGACAACGTGCGGTTGGAGGTGGAAGCCGCTTACGACCAGCTCATACAGGCCAAGAAGGCGCTCGACATCCAGGGAGTCAACATCGCCGAGGCGCAGGAAGGTCTGAAGATAGCGAATGTACGATATGAATCGGGCGTGGGTACGCTGCTGGAGGTCCTCTCGGCCCAGGTGGCGCTGACTTCCGCGCGAAACGCCATGGCGATGGCGCTGTACAGTTTCCGCAGCGCCCGCGCCCAACTCAAGCAGGCAAGTACAATTGAAGTGGGTATGGAATAGCGATATGAGATTCAAGCAGCTTACGACGATAACGACGGCCGCAGCGGTGGTCCTGACCTCGATTGGTCTGAGCGGTTGCGGCAACAAAAACGAAAGCGTGGTCAACGAGCGACCGGCCGTACCGGTCCGGGTCGAAGTCGTTTCGACCGCCGACGAATCGGTGTCTCGAGTTTACACCGGATCGCTCGAGGGCGAGCGCCAGGCGGTGCTGTACGCCAAGATCGCCGAGGCGGTCGAGGACGTGAAGGTCAGGGAAGGACAGGAGGTCAAGACCGGGCAGGTGCTCGTGACCCTCGACAAGACCGGTCCCAGTTCGAATTACATCCAGACCGAGTCACGCTTCCGCAACGCGGAGAAGCTCTACAACAAGATGAAGTTCCTGTTCGAGCAGGGCGCGGTCAGCGAAACGCAGTACGATGACGCCCGCACAGCCTACGAAATCGCCCAGGCCAGCTTCGAGTCGGCCCGACAACTGGTCGAGATTCAGTCGCCGATCGACGGCACGGTCACCTCGGTGAACGTCCGCAAGGGCGACAACCTGAGCCAGGGGCAGACGGTCGCGACGGTCGCAACCACCCGAAACCTCCGAATTCGCTTCGACGTCAAGGCGAGCGACGTGCACCTGCTCAACGTGGGGGATACGGTGAATATCGTGGCCGAATCGATCGAGCGGACCGCCCCGGGAATCGTGACCTCGGTCGCGCAGTCGGCCGATCCGTTCACCCGCGCTTTCCAGATCGAGGCCTACATCGACAACGCCAATCACTCGTTCCGTCCCGGCATGTTTGTCCGGATCGAGATCCGGGTCGCATCGCTGAAGAACGTCATCGCAATCCCGCGTGCCTCGGTGCTGGCCATGTCAGACGGCAACATTGTGTACGTCGTCTCCGACGGGATCGTCACCCGTAAGAAGGTGGTCCTCGGTACGGAACTGGAAGGCAAGGTGGTGGTCGACTCGGGTCTCCAGGTCGGCGACACGCTGGTCACGCTGGGGCAGAACTATCTCGACCAGGACACCAAGGTCAACGTGACCGCAGTGGATTCGGGTGTATAGATGAAGCTCTCCGAAGTTGCAGTCAGCCGGCCGGTATTTACGACAATGATGATGGCGGCCCTGCTCGTGCTGGGCGCCTTCTCCTACAGCGAACTGGCCGTCGACCTGTTCCCCAATATCGACTTCCCGATCACGACGGTGCAGACCGTCTACAAAGGCGCCTCGGCCGAGACGATCGAATCGGAGGTCACGACCAAGATCGAGGATGCCGTCAACCAGATCTCCGGCATCAAGGATATCCAGTCGCAATCGCGCGAGGGGTACTCGCTGGTGATCGTCCAGTTCCAGCTGGAGAAGAACGGATATCAGGCGACTCAGGAAGTCAGGGAGAAGCTGGCCGGGATCCGCGCCGATCTGCCGGATGATATCGACGAGCCGATCGTGCAGAACTACGATCCGAGCGCGCAGCCGATTCTGTCGCTGGCGGTGTTCGGCGACCGGCCGCCGCGCGAGATCACCCAGATCACCAAGGATATCGTCAAGAAGCGCCTCGAAACGGTCTCCGGTGTCGGCAGTGTCGACCTCGTCGGCGGTCAGGACCGCGAGATCCTGCTCGCGATCGATCCCAACCTGATGGAGTCTTACGGCATTTCGGTCAACGACGTTCAGAACGCCGTGTCGGCCGCCAATATGGAGATTCCGGGCGGCCGGGTCGACGAGGCCTCGCGGGAATATCTCGTGAGACTGGCCGGGCGGCTGACCGCGGTCGACCAGTTCAACTCGATCGTGATCAAGAACAAAAGGGGGGCGCAGATCACCCTCGCCGATATCGCTACCGTGATGGATACGACGGTCGAACAGCGGTCGTTCTCCAGTTACAACGGCAAGCCGGCGGTTTCGGTAACGGTCACCAAGCAGTCGCCCGATCTGCTGCTTGTCATCCACCTCTATTCG
>CAYPYM010000025.1:0-8779 GCA_964414435.1 uncultured Ignavibacteriales bacterium
CGTGATATTGACCTTCGTCTGCGGCTGAATCCGGCCCGACGCCGAAACGGTCTCCACCACTTCGCGCGACGTTGCCTCTTCGGCCTGTACCGGCGTGGCGTGAGTCGTGTTCATGGTGAGGTTGGCCACAATCACAGCCACGATCACGACCGCCCCGCCGACGATCAACAACAGTTTCTTCTTCTTAGCCATACCCTCTTATCCTTTATACCCACGCATGCCGAACGCGACTGACTACATCTGCCCCATGGCATTTTCGAGTTTCGCGATCGCCAGATTCAGGTCGAAATCGGCGCCGATAAGCGATACCTGGGCCGTCGTCAGCGACACCTGCGCATTGAGCAGATCCAGAATCGTCGCAGCACCGAGATTATATTTCTCCTGTGTAATTTTCAAATCTTCACTGGCGGCGTCGACATTCTCCTGCGCCACCGATTTCTGCTCCTTCAGCCGCTTTATCTCCAGGTACGCCGACTGAATCGTGCTCGCGGTCAGGTTCCGTTCGTCGGCAAGCTGCGCCCAGGCGTTGTTCCGGGTGATCTTGGCCGACGCCACGTTGCGCTCCCGCAGGAAGCCGTCGAAAATGTTCCAGCTCAGGCTGATCCCGATCGAGCGGCTGTCCGAGGAGAACTTGTACGCGAGCGTGTCGCCCTGGGTCCCGGATGAGGTCGAGAGCGACGCCGAACCCGCAAGGGTCGGGAGATACTCGGCCCACTGCGCCCGCACCCGATGACGAGCGGCGTCGAACGACTTCCGCGCGGCCAGGAGACTCGGCTTGGAGGCCAGCCCGACATTCATCGCGTCGTCCAACGTACCGTCATACTCGCGAACGGTGTAATCGGTCGAGAACTCGACATCGCTGGTCGGATCGATCCCGATCGTGTAGGCGAGCGTCGCCCGCGTGGTGGAAACGGCATTCTGCGACGCCAGCAGCGACAGGCGGTCGTTACCGGCCAGCACCTTCTGCTTGAGAACATCCGACTTGGAGGCCGAGCCGAGGTCGAACTTCGACTGGATCAGCTTGAGCTGTTCCTTGCTCCGCGCCACCGCCTGCGTGTCCACCGTGACTTTCTGCACGGCCGCCAGGTAGAGGTAGTAGGCCGACTTGACCGACAGGATAAGATCCTGCTCCGACCCGATCACGTCGAGATGCGCCCGCGCCTTGTCGGCGCTGACCGCGGCCAGGCTGAACCAGGCCGGGACATTGATCAGATCCATGCTGCCCCGGATCGAAAGCGATTTGTTGGTTCGGTCCTGATCCCGCACCGGGAATTCGACAACTTCGGAAACGGTCGAATCGGGCTGAATCGTCCCCAGAGTGGTGTCGACTCCATTCTTCTGACCTTGCCAGGTCAGGGTGTCTTCGGTGATGGCCCGGGTGACCGAGGTCTCACTCTTGCCGTTCGTCTGCTTCGACTTGCTGTAACTGTAGCCGGCGCTGATCTGCGGCAGGAAAGCGCCCAGCGCCGCCACCTTGTTCCAATTCGCCAGATTCTCGGCGCCGCGCGCGGCGATGATCGACGCCCGCTTCTGGAGCGCCATTTCGATGCAGTCATCCAGCGTGAGTACGTCCTTGGCCATGGTCGGCCCGGCGGCGGTCAGAATCGTCATGCCCCACACCGCAAGGCAGGCGGTTAACCTCATCTACTAAGCTCCTTGTTTATTTACAACAGACTCTTTATTCCAACCCAGGCGATCTGGATGATTGACAGCAGTCCCATCGATAGGACCGACAACCACATCCCTTTGTTGCGAGGAAATTCATATACTATAGACAGTCCGAGACCGATGACGATTAATTCCCAGATGTGAAAGACGCTGATTTTCGACAGCAGCACGAACCAGAAATTCTCGGGACCGAGATTCGCCACCAGCGGCGCCAGCGAAAACGACACGAGCATGCTGCCCTTGGCCAGCATCAACGGCGCGACCAGCAGCCCCCCGAGCGCGAACAGGTACTCGCCCCAGCAGGCCACCGACAGGATCTGCGAAAAGCGCGCCCGCCCGCCGAACACGAAATTCCCCCAAAACATCGCCAGACCGGCGATGACCAGCGGTCCGAGCAGGAGGACGGGCAGCCCGAGTCCGATGATAAACGGCTTCATATAGCCTTTCATCTGCTCTGGGGTCAGCTTGCTGTTGGCCATCTGCTCCTGGACCTGCTGATTCTGCATCTGCATATCGGCGATCAGATTGGTCAGCAGCAAGAGGACCACCAGCGAGACGATGCCGAGTGCGATGTACGGCACCAGGATGGTCGGGCTCTCTTTGACTTTCTTGAAATAGGCGACGGGACTGTAGATGACCTCGCCAAGCCCCTTGAACCCAGATGTCTTCGGCGGCGTCACCGCAACGTCGGCAGCCGCACCGGCCTCCGGCAGATTCATTTCCTGCGACATATCCTTCTCCTCATGGTCTTTTTAGACGAACGCCTGTGCGAAAAGTTTCACATTGAAACCGCTCCGGTTCTTCTATTTACCGCCCGCACGGCCGTTTATTCGGAGCGACCGAGAAAAAATTCGGGGAGTATCCGAAAAAGGATAGCTCCCCGAACTACTTGCCGCAAGCGATAATCGTATTACATGAATAGCGCCGGACCAACCACCAGCGATACGATCGCCATGAGCTTGATCAGGATGTTCATCGACGGGCCGGAGGTGTCCTTGAAGGGATCACCGACCGTGTCACCGACCACCGCCGCCTTGTGAGCGTCAGAACCCTTGCCGCCGTGGGCGCCCGCCTCGATATACTTCTTGGCGTTGTCCCAGGCGCCGCCGGCGTTGGCCATCATGAGGGCCAGCATCACGCCCGACATCGTTGCGCCGGCCAGCATGCCGCCGAGCGCTTCCGGACCGAGCACCAGCCCGACAATAATCGGAGCCAGCACCGCCGAGAGACCCGGCAGGATCATCTGCTGGAGCGCACCGGTCGTGGCGATATCGACGCACCGGGCTGTATCCGGTTTCGCCTTGCCTTCCATGAGACCCTTGATTTCGCGGAACTGCCGGCGAACTTCCTCGACCATCTTCCCCGCCGCCTTGCCGACCGCGGTCATGGTCAGGGCCGCCACGAAGAACGGCAGCACGCCGCCGAACAGGAAGCCGATCACGACGCGCACGTTCAGAACGTTGATTTCGCGCAGGCCGACCGCCGAAGCGTAGGCCGAGAACAGCGCCAGCGCCGTCAGCGCGGCCGAACCGATCGCGAAGCCTTTGCCGATCGCCGCGGTGGTGTTACCGAGCGAATCGAGCTTGTCGGTGATCGCACGGACTGCCGGGCCGAGACCGGCCATCTCCGAGATGCCGCCGGCGTTGTCGGCGATCGGGCCGTACGCGTCGACCGACATCGTCACGCCGATCGTCGCCAGCATGCCGACACCCGAAATACCAATACCATACAGGCCGCCGAACGAGTAGCCGGTGTAGATGGCGGCGCAGATCACGATCACCGGCAGCAGCACCGATTCCATGCCGACCGCGAGACCGTTGATGATATTGGTCGCGGCGCCGGTTTCCGAAGCTTTGGCGATTTTGCGGACCGGGCCCGCCGCCGTGTAGTACTCGGTCAACAGGCCGAGCACGATCCCGGCGATATTACCGGCGAGAATGGCCCAGAAGATATTGTGGTCGATTCCCAGTCGGTCGATGATCACCCAGGCGGCGACAAGCATCACGGCCGCGCCAACATAGGTGACCAGCCGCAGCGTGGCGGCCGGGTTCATCTTCGAGAAAAGACGGACCGACAGGACACCGAGCATCGACGCCAGCGCGCCGAAGGCCACGATGAGCAGAGGAAGCTGCATATAAGCGAGCCGGTTGGCCGCGATTTCGGCCGCGATACCGCCCGTGCCGACCTTGGTCGCCGCGATCGCCATGGTCGCGATCACCGAACCGACATACGATTCGAACAGGTCGGCGCCCATACCGGCGGTGTCACCGACGTTGTCGCCGACGTTATCGGCAATAACGGCCGGGTTGCGCGGGTCGTCCTCCGGAATTCCGGCCTCGACCTTACCCACCAGGTCAGCGCCGACATCGGCCGCCTTGGTATAAATGCCGCCGCCGACACGGGCGAACAGGGCGATCGACGACGCGCCCATGGCGAAGCCGTTGATCGAAGCCGCGGTGTCGGGGTTAGAGCCGAAGAAATAGTAGGTGATACCCACGCCGATGAGACCGAGCGAGGCCACCGACATGCCCATCACCGCGCCGCCCGAAAACGCAATCGACAGCGCCATCGGCTGACCCGAGTCCTTCGCCGCCGCAGTCGTCCGGACATTCGCCCGGGTCGCCGCGTTCATGCCGATATAACCGGCCAGCATGGAGCAAATCGCTCCGCCGAGGAATGCCAGCGCGGTGTCGACCGCGATCTTCCAGGCGACCAGCGAAAAGACAATGATGATGAAGATAACCAGGATGGAGTACTCCCGCCGGAGAAAGACCATCGCACCATGATGGATGGTGTCCGCAATTTCCTTCATGAGGTCGTTGCCGGCCGGCCTGCTCTTGATCCAGGCAAACAGGATCAGCGCAAACGCCAACCCGACCACCCCGATGATCGCAGATAGCATTCCAGTGTCCATTAGCAGCTTCTCCCAAAGGTTTTATAACGTTGACTTATGGATGCATGATTTCCTACCGAAAAACAGGTCGGAATATACCCCCTTGTGAAACATTGCGCAAGCGAATTTTCACTGTATAAAGAGGGGAATTACTAACAAATAAAGCGACTTGTGCTTAGAAGATAAAGATCAGAAACCGGACAAAATCGATCCTTAGAAGGATATATCGATATTTGCCGGATTCCGGCAAAACTGCCCCTCCCCCGCCCCCATAAAGCGGCCGACCCGGCGCAAAAAAAGACCGGCACCGTTGAAAGTGCCGGCCTGGATATTCTGAGCGGATGTCCGCTGCTATTCGCGCACGATCGAAACGTCGATCCGCGGGAAACCGAGCACCGGGTTGTTCGTGTTGACGAACTGGTTCATCGTGATCTGAACGAGATCACCGGTCACACTCGCCCGGCTGGACGGGATCTTGCCGGCCAGGAGCACCAGCGGGAAGTTGGTCGTGGTAGTCGTGTAATTGTCCGGCTCGAGCGTGATGAACACAACCCCGTTGCCGTCGACCCACGGGGTGTTCGGCACCAGGTTCAGCGGACCCGCGGCGCCATTGGGCAGATTCTGCAGGAAGTCCTCGCCCGGGAACGGCGGCACCCGCGGCCCGGCCGAGTATGGATTGCCGTTGTCCGCCGCCTCGATATTCTTGAACGAGCCGGTTGAAATCAAGCCGCCCTCGGTGCTGCCCAGCATGAGCTGAATCGAATTCACCGACCACGGCGGAATGGTCAGGTTGCCGACCGACGCCCCGGCGTCTTCCACCCAGTGCGAAAGCACCCAGCCGCGGTAGTGCCAGTGCGCGTACTCAACCAGGTCGAAGTTATCCTGACGATAGGCGTCCCAGAGATGCTGCACGCGGGGCAGCGTGTCGACGTCAAAACTGATGATATACTTCGTATAGGGCGCCTCGCAGTCGGTCGTATCGGTGTAGGTGGCCCGAACGGTCGGATGATAGATCGTATCGAACCCGAGAATGATGGTATCGATAATCGTGTCGAACACCGCCGACTTGAAGCTCGTGAGGCAGGTATCCCCCGGCAGGTCGAGCGTCGAGTCAATGATCGTCACATTGGATACGCCCAGCGTGTCCTGCACCTCGATCGTGTCGAGCAGGTAGCTCGTGAACCAGACCCCGGCGCCGTCGTTCGTGCCACGGTTGCCGTCGGACGGCGTCTCCATATTGTAACGGCAGGTCGAGAACCAGAGCGAATCCGACAGCGGGAAAACCAGGCGAATCGGATTGTCGTTCGGATTGGTCACGGCATCCATGAGCATGACCGGGCCGGGACTGGTCGGGGCTGGGTCCGAGGTCAGCTCGACCGAGACCAGGACCGACGAATACGCCATCAGATCGCCGTCGAAGACAAACGAGCCGCCATCGGCCCGGGTCGACATATTTTCGTTCAGGAAGATGAGGTTGTCCTGATCATAGTTGAAGCGACCGACCGGAATAGTGTCGTTCTCGCCGGCCACCCACAGCTCGTAGACCATGCCGGTCGGCGCGGTCGGAAGCAACTGCGTTGTGAGCGTCAGGGTCGTCTTTTTCACCGGGGTCAGGATGTCATCGGTCTGGCTGCAGCCGTAGTAAACGGTCACGGAAACAACGGCTAAGGCAAAAATCAACAACCAATTAGCGCGCCTGGTCATCTATCTAATCCTCCTCCAACACAACGGGAGATATCGTTATTTTCCACGTAACAAGAGCGAAGTATAACCACCCGCCAAGCGGGGTGTCAAGTCATTATTCGCGAAAGGGTTCATCTTTTATCTATGACGTTTGGCCTCCCGTCGCCGTCTAAAGAAATTATCCATCCAAGTCGATAAAATATACAAAATTACGAGTTGATAAACAGCGGGAGTCCAGCTTGAAACAATGTCCCCAGTGCCACACTGAGCAGGAATCCGACCAGATAACCGCTTGTCCAGCCTGCGGCTACAACTTCGCCGGCCAAACCGATCCGATTCCGACCGACGGACTTGACGACGACGACCTGGAATTTCAGGTCTACGAAAGCAAGTCCGACGACCGCGAATTCGTCGGCGGACAACAGGACTTCGAAGCGGGATCGAAACCAAACGACCTGGGCGTGCAGCGACCCGAGGATATCCTCGAGGATGAAGCGGCACAACCGGCGCCGCTGGTGCCCGACCCCCTCGACGAACCGATCGGACAATCCGCTCCCTTTATCCCGACCCCGGAACCATACGAACCTGAGCCCCCGGCGTCCTCGGCCGATTTCTCCGACCTTCGTGCCGACGATAAGCCGGAAGAACCGGAGGTCGACACCTCTCCCAGCGGCATCAAGAAGCTGTCCGAGGAGGAAGTCCGCGCAATCGAGAGCAATCTCTACCAGGGCAGCGGCTATCTCAGCGATACCGACAAAAGAGACCTGATGGACAAGCTCGATGATCGCGAACAGCTCTTCAACGCCACCCCGATCGTCCCGCCCAAGAAGACGGAAAAGCCGGAGGTGTCGCCCCTCACCGTGAAGAAGATCAACGAGGAGATCGACGATTCTCTGCCGTCGCCGAAGATGGCCAACCGGGGCAAGGGCGTCGCCTACTTCTACCGGAATTTCATCCAGCTCCAGGGCAGCCAGCATCTGTTGGCCGACGATGAACTTGTCGTCGGCGGGCGCCTCTACGAACTGCGGCCGAAAACGATCGACCGGAAATTCCTGATCGGCGCCGCCGGTTTCGTCTTTGTCGTGCTGCTCTTCGCTCTCGGATCGATGTTCGTGTCCAGCCCGAGCGGCACCGGCGTAATCGCCGGGATCGTGCTCGACGAAAACGACCAGCCGTTCGTCCAGGGCGCCACGATCAATCTCCCCGACCTGAACGAGGAGGTCAAGAGCAACGGCGAAGGCATGTTTGTCACTGACCGGATCCCGAGCGGTTCGCACCGGGTTGAACTGGTCTGGAAGGGCAAGACGTGGGCCTCGGACTACACCACCGTGGCCGACAACGAAGTCAGCATCGTCGTGCTCCGCCCCACCGGTGAGCAGCAGTACGGCACCGTCACCGGCGACAACCGCGCCCACAAGCAGCCGTTATCGTCGTCGGCGAACACCTCCAAAAAGACGACATCGCCCGGCGACACCCGGGTCGCCTCCGCCGATCCGCCGCCGAAGGACGATCCTCCCTCCGCCGGGAAAAAACCGAAATCGGCGCCGGCCAGGACCGAACCGGGCAAACTGACCCTGCAGGCCAACGTTCAAAACGCCCGCCTCAGGCTCGACGGCGACGTGCTCGGCGCCGGCAACCTCACCTACAGCCGGATCAAACCGGGAACGTACCGCTACGAGGTCACCCGGGACGGCTACAAGCCGCTGACCGGCAAGGTGACCATCTCCCCCGGCGAGCAACAGACGCTCGCGGTGAAACTCGAGAAGCTGCCGCAGCAGGCCAAAACCCAGGAATACTCCGCCGACGATTTCCATTTCTCCGGTCTGGCCGCTCTCCAGGAAAGCGACTTCGAGGCGGCCGCAACGGATCTGGCCGAGGCGGTCCGGCGCGAACCGGGTAACGCCGACGCCAACTTCTCACTCGGGGAGGCATATTCCGGCCTGAAAGACTGGCCCAGGGCGAACGCGGCGTATCTCCGCGCGGCCGAGCAGTACCGCATCAAGAAGGACTACAGTCGAGCCCTCACCGCCTACAACCAGGCGCTCCGGGCCGACGACGAGTCCATCCCGGCGTACCTTGGCCGCGCCGACCTGTACCTCGCTGAAAAGGAGGAACGCGCCGCCGTGGTCGATTACGAATCGGTGATCCGGATCGACAAGCGCAATGCCGCCGCTTATTTCGGCCTGGGCCGAGCCCGTTTCGAACAGGGTCTCTACGACAAGGCGATCAAGCACTTCAAGGACGCCCGGTCGCTCGAACCCAAGAATCCGCTCATCCACCAGTACCTTATGCTCTCCTACATGGCCGACAGCGACTTCGATGAAGTCAAGAAGGCCTACGACAAATTCGCCGATATCGCCTCGCCTGAAGAAATCAAACGCATGCGATCCGACAGCCGCTACACCGCCGTCTTACGGGTGGTCGACAGCAAACGATAACCGGAGTTTCTTCGTGTCCGACACCTCGCGCAAACTCAACTGCTGGGAATTCAAGAAATGCGGCCGGGAAAAGAACGGCCTGCTCGTCGATCAGTTC
>CAYPYM010000025.1:8789-10732 GCA_964414435.1 uncultured Ignavibacteriales bacterium
TTCGGTGAGTGCCCGGTGGCCGCCGCGATGCGCTTCGACGGTCACAACGGCGGGATCGCCGCCGGCCGTGCCTGCTGGATGGTCGGTACCGACCCGTGCCTCTGTCACCAGAACACCGGCGGTCGTCCGATCCCGTGTCATGCCTGCGACTTCTACCGGCGCGTCATGTTCGAGGAAAAAGAGCGCGCCAGCTTCATGTTCTCCGTCGAAACCGCCTGATCGTTCAGCCCCCCCATAAATCACAGAGCACCCTGACCACAACCGGCACACCGGGTGAGGAAGTCTCCGTTTTTGGTTGCCCGTACAACTTTTTGCGCCTATTTTCGTCTCACATAGTAAGTCAACGACTACTAATCTCAGGAGATTCTCATGAGCCGATTTCCGATAGTCTGCGCCATCCTGCTGAGTGCGGCCGTGCTCGTTTCCTGCACCGCCGAAACCCCCGACCAGACCTCAACCCGAAAAGTCGAATCGCTCCTCGACAAGGGCGAATACATCCCCGATATCGCCACCTTCCTCAACATCGGAGGCTGCGCCCCCACCGGCTACAGCTGGGACGGGTTCGACGTCTACTTCACGTCGGGTATGTCCGGCGCGACCCAGGTGTACCGGATCAACGATGAAGGCTGGCCGTACCAGCTCAGCACCTTCGAGGACGGCATCGACTTCTTCTTCCTCTCGCACAACGGCCAGATGGCGGTCGTGGGCGCCTCGGTGGGCGGTTCGGAGCAGTCGCAGCTGTTCCTCATGGACACCCGCACCGGCCGCGTCGTACAGATCACCCACGCCGAAAACACCCAGTACGGGTCGGTGACCTGGGCGCGCGACGACCGTTCGGTCTTCTTCCGCTCCAACGAAGAAAACAAGCGTGATTTCTTCATCTACCGCATGGATATCGACACCGGCAGATATGATAAGGTGTTCGACATGCAGGGCTGGAACGGCATCATGGATCTGTCGCAGGACGGCAACCTGATGATCCTCTACCACGCCAATTCCAATGTATCCAACGACCTCTACCTCCTCGACCTGAAGACGCTGGAGCACCGGCAACTCAACAACGACACCGGCGGCGTCGCCTACGACTACACCACCCTCATGCCCGACAACAAGACCATCTGGATGGTCTGCAACGGCAATCCCGACGGCATCATGCGGCTGGCCAAAATGACTGTGGATTCCCCCGATGTGCAGTTTGTCGACGACGGCTGGCTCGATCCGAAGTGGCCGGTCGACGGTCTGACATTCTCCCGGGACTACAAATATATGACCGCGTTGATCGATGAGGACGGCTTCGGACGGATGAAACTCCGCGAGGTCGAGACCGGCCGGGAACTTCCCAGCCCGCCGCTGGAGGGCATTGTCTCGAGCGCCATATTCGACCGCAACGGCGCGGTCGTGCTCTCCTTCAATTCGCCGACCCGTGCCCCCGATGTCTGGCGCTGGAATCCGCACACCGGCAAGCTCGACCAGCTGACCTACTCGATCTACGCCGGAATCGATCGCAACCTCTTCACCGAGCCGCAGCTCATCCACTACCAGAGCTTCGACAGCCTGGAGATCCCCGCGTTCCTGTATCTGCCGCCGAACTACAAGAAGGGTGACAAGATCCCGTTCATCGTCGACGCCCACGGCGGGCCGGAGGGTCAGTTCCGTCCGTACTTCCAGCGGAACCTTCAGTACCTCATGCTCAACGGCTACGGGATCCTCTGCCCGAACCCGCGCGGCTCATCGGGCTACGGCAAGACGTACCTCAACCTGGACAACTACAAGAATCGCAAGAACTCGCTCAAGGACTACCGGGCCGGAGTCCAGTGGCTGTTCGACAACGGCTACACCGAATCGGGTATGATCGGTATTCGCGGCGGCTCCTATGGCGGCTATGTCGTTCTCGGCATGATCACCGAGTATCCCGATCTGTTCGCGGCGGCGATCGACGAAGT
>CAYPYM010000025.1:10742-13585 GCA_964414435.1 uncultured Ignavibacteriales bacterium
AAGTCGGCATCGCCAACTTCAAGACCTTCCTGGAGAACACCGCACCCTACCGGCGCGCCCTCCGCGAAGCCGAGTACGGCCCGCTTTCCGATCCGGAATTCCTGCGGGAGATCTCGCCCATCTATAAAGCCGACTTGATCCGCACACCGCTCCTGGTCGTGCACGGCGTCAACGATCCGCGCGTGCCGATCGGCGAGGCGCGCCAGATCATCAAGGCGATCCAGAAGAACCACGGCGTGGTCGACTCGCTGATCTTCTCGGATGAAGGCCACGGCGCCTCCAAGCGCGTGAACGTGATTGCGGAATATCGCAAGCAGGTGAAATTCCTCAACGAGCACCTGAAAACCAAAGCGATGACGGCCGGCCGTAAAGAAGGCTGATCCGTCTCCGCGCGAATGCGCATTCGGGGCAGGGTTCACTCCCTGCCCCTTTGTTATTGCCGTCTGCGCCCGCAAACCGATTCGCCTTCCGGCCCGCCGAGAATCCACCCGCCCCTCTTCCGAATTGCCTTGCCCACGCCGGTACACCGGTCGTATACTGTCGCCAGGCAGGCGAATAGCTGATTCCGCACGTCGCGTGCACCCATACCGCGGGGATTATCATGAAGCAGCAGAGAGAGTGGTTCGAAGACGACCGGATCTGGAACGAAATGTGCTCGTTCGGATTCAGCGATGCGAGTTTCCGAGACGCAGCCGATTCCACCGACAAACTGATAGCCGTGCTCGGAACGCCCGCCGGCGGCGCTCTTCTCGATCTGTGCTGCGGGCCGGGCCGGTACTCCCTGCCGATCGCCCGGCGCGGCTACCGGGTGACGGCGGTCGACCGCACCCGCGCATATCTCGATCGCCTCCGGGCTCGCGCCGCCGATGCCGCCGTCGATATTGATATTGTCGAAGAGAGCATGCTGACTTTCCGGCGAGAGAACGCTTTCGATAGCGCCATTAACATGCTCACGTCGTTTGGTTACTTCGAAAACATAGATGATGACCGCCGGGTGCTCGAGAATGTCTACGCGTCCCTCAAACCGGGCGGACGCTTCATCATGGAACTGAAAGGCCGCGAGTCGATCGCCGCGACCTTTCAGGCGCGCGACTGGAGTGAGTCAGGCGGCCGCTTCCTTCTGCAGGAACGTACCATCGAGCCCGGTTTTGAACGAATCCACAACCGCTGGATATTCATCGATGAGAAGCAGCGGCGGGAGTTCAATTTCTATCTCAGGCTCTACACTGCAAGTGGGCTGGCCGATATGCTGAAGTCGATCGGGTTCTCCGAGACGGAAGCGTTCGCCGATCTCGACCGCACCCCGTACGATCAGAAGGCCCGCCTGCTCTGGATAATCGCGACCAAATAACGCCGGGGGAATCGCATGGGCACATCAAACGATTGGTTCGAAAACGATTCGATGTGGAAACGGGCGTACCCGTTCCTCTTTCCCGAGGAAAAGTTCGCCGCTACCGAAGAGGGCGCCGATCGACTCATCGCCACGCTGGGGGTTCAGCCGGGCGATTCGGTCCTCGATCTGTGCTGCGGGCCGGGACGTGTCGCAGTCCCGCTGGCCCGGCGCGGGATCCACGTCACCGCGGTCGACCGCACCCCCCTCTATCTCGAGCGTCTGCGGGAACGCGCAACGGCGGCAGACGTGACAATTGAGATAGTCCGGGAGGATATGCGCCGCTTCCGCCGCGACAACGCTTTCGACGGCGTCGTCAATATGTTCACGTCGTTTGGCTATTTCGCGGACAAGGCCGATGACCGTAGAGTACTGGAGAACATATTTGCCTCACTCAAGCCCGGCGGCCGCCTGATCATGGAAATGATGAGCCGCGAAATAGCGGCACGCGTGTTTCAAGAGCGGGACTGGGCGGAAAAGGACGGACGCTTCCTGATCCAGGAACATCGGGTGGATCCCGACTTCGGCGGCACCCATGACCGGTGGATCATATTCGATGAAGATGGCCGGCAGGATTTTGAATTTTCTCTGCGCCTCTATACCGGTACCGAACTCGCCGACCTGCTCAGGTCGGTCGGCTTCTCCGAAGCGCAACCGTTCGGCGCGCCGGACGGCAGGCCGTACGACAACCGCGCCAACCGCCTCTGGATGATCGCCCGGAAATAGTCGGATCGGCTAGCGCACCTGCTTGATCGGATCCCTCTGAGCCGCCTCCGGACGTACCCTGGTCTCCTCCAGACCAAGGAAACGAGCCAGCCGCTCCATCACCTGGAACAGCGTGTAGTCCCGATACACTCGCGCCATGCCCTTGCGGATAATCGGCAGACGTTGCTCCGGATTCTGCAGGTAGTAGTCGAACATCTCGACGTACTGCTGTGGCGTGTTGGCCACGGCCAGTTCATCCGGCTCGAACAGCTCCGAGATCGCAACCGGGTTGTCCATCAGTTCGAAGCCGCCACAGGCGGGAATGATGAAGGTCCGTTCGTTGACTTCGTTGTACTCGTCCATGTGGCGCGGCGTACTGTAATTCGGGTAGATGCGGGCGAAATTGTACAGCCGCGCCGCCTCCTGCACCGGCAATTCACCGATGCCCGTTCCCCATCCGGCACCCGCCAGCAGGCCGCTGTGGTGTTGCACCACCGGCAGGAGATAATCTTTGGTCCGCTGGATCTTGCGCGGTGAGTTGGTCCCCACGAAGAAAAACTCCCACACCTCGCGTCCGGGACGCATGAAGTGCTGGAGCGGATTGATTGCAAACGGCACCGAGAGCAGCGGCATTTCAGCGGTGTTCATCTTCGAATCGCGGCTCGGATCGAAGTGGAACGTGAGCAGGAAATCGCAAGGCGGGAATTCGTGCTCAAAGGTCGTGATGTGTCCGATCTTCAGGCCGTTG
>CAYPYM010000026.1:0-509 GCA_964414435.1 uncultured Ignavibacteriales bacterium
CGATACCGGTTTTGTAGCCGCGGCGGGCGGCGTCGATCAACACCCCGCCGGTGCCGACCTCGACATCATCGGGGTGGGCGCCGATCGAAAGGAGATCGTAGTTCTGATCCTGGTCCATGGTAACAGTGCCTCGCAATAAAAAAAGCCCGGGGAATCGACTCCCCGGGCTGTTGCTTACCGGATTCGGTTACTTGCCGTAGCGGGCCGCCTTGGCCGCCTTGAACTGCTGATCGTGGAAGATAAGCAGATCGCGCAGCAGCACGTTGAGGTACTTGTCGTCGAGCGCAGGTACATCATCGTAACCGGAGTAGGGTACGACCTCGGGATCCAGTCCCTGACCCTGGAGGAAGTCGATCCAGTCCCGGGTCTGGTCGTTGAAGCCGAGCGGGTCGGGGTCGGTCGAATAACCCAGCCAGAGCGCGGCATTCTGCAGGGCGGTGTTGCCACCCTGATTGAGGTACAGCGAGTCGAGGTTGTTGCGCATCCACAGGGCCCAGATCGGCTCGGTG
>CAYPYM010000026.1:519-13098 GCA_964414435.1 uncultured Ignavibacteriales bacterium
GTCCTGGTCGAACGGCAGGTGGAAGTGCTGCTCGTAGCCGTTGGCGGTACCTTCACCGATGATATCGGGAACGAGCGTCCGAGCGTAGAAGGTCGTGTCGCCGTTGGGAATGACGGTCGTGTCGACCACCAACGGATTGGTCGAGGTGGTATCGAGCTGATAGCCGTCGGCGAAGACGGTGTCGCCCAGAATCTGCCAGCGATGCCGGACATAGAAGGTATCCGTCACGAACGGCTGGAAGGAGATCGTGTCGACGACGGTGTCGACCACGGGGCAGGTGATCTTGATCTGGCCACTCACGAAGCGCTCTATGGGATAAACCACCGTATCATGCGGCGAGAAAGCCTCGCAACCGCCGATAAAGAGGCGGCTCAGGCGATGGGCGCCGAGACTGTCGAAATTCAGGGCGTAGTCGGGATCGCCGAGGAGGCCCTGTTCGGCCAGCACCTGGGGGAATAGCATAGGGAGGCCCGCGCCGTGCGTGCCGCCGTCAAAGTCCATCGGGCCCTCAATGCCGCTCACGGAGCCGAAGCGTCCCGGGTGCAGCATCGCGGCGCGGTAGGCGCCGTAGGCGCCGGTGCCGATGCCGCCGATACCGAGGAAGTCGGTGCCGGTGTCGGCCCATGTCGTGAACATCGTGTCGTAGCAGTAGTTGATCAACGAGGCGCCGATCAGGTCGTCGTAGCGGCCGGAACCGCACTTGCTCGTGTCATCGGGCGCCCAGTAACCGCCGGACCACCAGTAGCCGCCGAAGACCTTGTCGTTGCTCGGGATCACGATCAGCATCGGGTCGATCGTGCCGGCTTCGATAAGTTCGTTGGCGACCTGGGCGAGGCCGTGGTTAAAGTAATAGTACTCGTCGCCGCCGTGGGGCGGGAGGAGGATCAGAATGGGCATCCGTTCCGGCGGCTGGTATTCCGGCGGTACGGTCCATTCTCTGACTTTGGGCACGTATGCGGACATGAAGAACTGCTGGTAGGCGTTGCGGATCTGCACCGTCAGTTCGTCATAGAACACGTGGTCTTTTTCAAGAATACCGCTGTCGTTCACCAGGGTCGGGGTCTCGTTGAAGCCGCGGTCGGTGCAACCGTACATGATTACCAGGGTAAGAACGAGAGCGCTGATAAGCAGTTTATACATCGATTTCATCTCAGCCCTCCCTAGAACCGGTAGTTAAACGACATGATGGTTTCGTAGGTGCCGCCTTTGTACGTCCCGGGGAAGCGCTCGTAGGTCTTATCCATCTGGACTCCGCTGACGGTCAGCTCGGGCATGCGGGTGTAGGTACTCGTGATGCCGAGATCCCACCGCTGGATATGGGTGATCACACCGAAGCTGAAGGTGTACTTGTCGCCGGTGTCGAGCATTTGCGGCGTGAACTGCGTGGCGTCGCGCGCGGGCGACTGATCGGCCGACACGCCGCCGAGCAGCGTCAGGGCCGCATCGGGCGAAAGGAACTGCGGGAATTCGTACTGAAGGCCGAGCGCCACCTTGCCGGCGTCTTTCCAGTCGACCGGGGCAGCGAGGTCGCTGGTGAAGAACTGGTTGGCGACGACCGACGTGTCGGCCGCGCCGGTGAGGCCGTCGACATTGCTGTAGGCGAAGTTGAAGCCTTCGAACCGGCTCCACAGCGTGTACTCGGCGTCGAGCGACAGGGTCAGGCGCTCGCTCGCTTTATAGGCGAATCCGATGCCCATCGACATCGGCAGCTTGAGCTTGGTTTCGAAGTGGGCGCTGTCGGAGACGATGTCGCCGGAGAGGAAGAGCTGACCGACCGCGCCGGGGTTGGCGATGATGGCCGAGTCCGAGTTCTGCCAGAGGGTCGGGTTGTCCGGCATGTAGAACCGGTTGTAGGCGGTGCCGCTGATGGTGATGTTGAGCGGCACGTTTAGGCTCGCGCCGACCGTGAACTTCTCGTTGACCTTGGTCAGCAGGCCGACGTTAAAGCCGAAGCCCCAGCCGTTGCCGTCGTTCTTGTTCCACTGCGTGATGCGGTCGAACGGGAAGTCGGCCATGATATCGTAGTAGGGGTTACCGGGCGAGCTGGTGATCGGGTTATACCGGAAATAGGTATTGCTGTAGACGAGATCAGCCCGATTGACCTGGAGGCCGACACCGAGCGCGACTTTGTCGGGGACGACTTCGCGGGCGGCGGTGAGCTGGAAGGTGACCAGGTCGAAGTTGTTCGCGAACTCGTCGCCCGGCAGCGTGACGCTGTCGGAGTACGACGGGAGCGGTTTGTACAGATCCCAGGTCGTGTTGAAGTCGAAACGCTGGTAGCCGGAGAGGCCGAAGACGGTTTCACCGGCCAGCGGGAGTCGCACCACGAGGCCACCGGACGGATTCGAAAGAATCTCGTGGTCGTTGTAGTTGACGCGATCGTTGTAAATGCCACGTTCGTACTGGCCGCCCCAGAGGGCGTTGGGGACGATTTCGTCGCGATAGTGGACGAACGCCATGTTGCCGCCGACCTGGTTGTCCCAGAGGTAGGCATAACCGGCCGGGTTGTAGTAGGCGGCGGTCCAGTCATCGGCGATACCGCGGAAGGCCCCCGCCAGTCCCCGCGCTTTGGTGCCGATACCGGAGTTTTCGAGGCCGCTGGCGCAGATCCCGGAGGTAAGCAGAACCAGAACGGTCAATACGATGGCAGAGAATCTAGCAATTCCCATCCTGATCTCCGTGTTTGTTTATAATCATCTCGAGCGTCTAATTTCCAATCGTTCGTGGGTGAAGCCCGTTCGAATGTCACTGGAGGCTGAGGTCGGCAGGCAGCTTCGATTCTCCCCTGGCCGCTCGATTTCCATCACGCGACGGCTTCGTCCTCTCGGAACAGGCAGTCAAGTTATAGTAACCACCCTTGCTTGTCAAGAACTAAGGCCTCTTTTTGTTGGCCGTGCGGGGCGATTAAGCTTTTGCCAAACTGCATCTTACACCTTCCGCACAACTGACGATTGACCACCGTCGTCTGTGAAGTTTTTCTTGGCCGTCCCCCTAAAAAAACTTTAGCAAACTGCAATAGATTGCCGCCATTGCGATTAGAGAACTACTTCGATCGCGCCATGTCCCCAAACCACTTCCTGGCGCCCCCCTGCCGCGGGGAAAGAGTTTCCCGGTCGAACCGGAAGGTCTTTCTGGCGGGGGATCTGTCACGGCTCGGGGCGGGACCGCGGTCGCATCGCTATCGTTATCACATGCATCGCCTTAGCAGATCGCATCGCAACCGGCATCGGCGTTGCTTAACGACCGTGTCAGGCGGCTGAAAGTGTGCGATGCCGCCGGCAAAGATGGAACTTTGTCACAGGAAGGTAAACACGATGCGAAAGTTCATTCTCTTTCTTATCCTCGTCATCATTCTCGTCTCGATCACGTGGTTTCGAGCGGTGCTGGCGCAGGATCTCTCGTCGCTTTCGCCCGAGGAAATCGCGCGGCTGAAAGCGAGATACGAGCAGCAGGCGGCCGGGACGCCGCAGCAGCAACCAAACGTCTACCGCAGTCCGCAAATCTTCGACGACACGCTGCCAACGAAAAGCTATCCGAACCCGTCATCCGGCTCGACCCTGCCGGACTCCGCCCAGACCGGCTTTGAATCGGGCGACCGGATGCCGGCGTTCGAGGATTTGCGTCCGTTCGGCATGGAGCTGTTTCGGCAGAGCGCCGAAACGTCTCCGCCGTCGGATATCGCCTCGGCCGATGATTACATTCTCGGTCCCGGCGACAACGTGATCGTCTACCTGTGGGGACGGGTCGAACGCGAATACGATCTGACGCTCGATCGCGACGGCAAGGTGTTCATTCCGAAAGTCGGCGACGTGATCGCGTGGGGGTTGACCCTCGATCAGTTCCGCGACCGGATGAAAAAGCACCTGTCGAAGGTGTATTCGGATTTCGACCTGACCACGTCGCTGGGGAAGATCCGGTCGATTCGGATCTATGTCACCGGCGAGGTGCGTTATCCCGGGGCGTACACGGTGTCGTCGCTGACGTCGGTGCTCAACGCGATTTTCGCCGCGGGCGGTCCGAACGAACGCGGCTCGATGCGGAATATCAAAGTGATGCGCAACGGCACGGCGACGGCCGAGGTCGATCTCTACGACCTGCTGCTGGCCGGCAACAATTCCACCGATGTCCTGCTTCGGACCGGCGACGCGATCTTCGTGCCGGTGGCCGGAGCGCGGGTGGCGGTGCGCGGCGAGGTCAAGCGCTCGGCGATTTATGAATTGAAAGGCGACCAGACGATTCGCGACGTCCTCGCTCTCGCGGGCAATCCGACCGCGCAGGCGTATTTGAATCGTGTCATGCTCGAGCGGATCGACTCGAGCGGTCAATGGGAGGTGCGCGACCTGAATCTGCTCTGCGATTCGACCGGGCCGTGCGACGATATCGCCATGACCGACGGCGACCGGGTGACGGTCTATTCGATTTACGACCGCCGCACCAACATGGTCGCGATCGCCGGCCAGGTGAAGCACCCCGGCGTGTACGAGCGCAACGATTCGACCCGCGTGGCCGACCTGATCAAGCGGGGCCAACTGGCGCCGTTCGACGTCTATTTCGAGCGGGCCGACGTGTTCCGTCATTATCCCGACCGTCGGGTGGAAGTCATCCCGATCAACCTGGCCTCGGCGATCGCCGGAGCGCTCTCGGACAACATCCTTCTCCAGGACCGTGATTCGCTGCACGTGTACAGCATCAACGACGTGCAGCGCGACAAGTATGTGTATATCGAGGGCGAAGTCGAAAAGCCGGGGCGGTTCCCGCTCTACGACCGCATGACGGCACAGGATCTCATCTTCCTGGCCGGTTCGTTCCGGCGCGGCGCGAATCGCGACCGGGCGGAGCTGGCGCGGCTCGACTCGCTCGGGAATGTCACCGTGCAGCATCTCGCGCTGAACGACCCGGTGCAGATTCTCACGCCGCTGCAGGAAGACGATCATCTGTACATCCGGCAAATCCCCGAATGGGAATACGATCGCAGCGTGCGTGTCGCCGGTGAGGTCGCCTTCCCCGGCACGTACTGGCTCACCGGCACCAAGGAGACGCTCTACGATCTGCTGGGGCGGGCCGGCGGGTTCACCGAAAACGCCTTTCCGCGCGGGATCGTGTTCGAGCGCAAGACGATCGGTGATAACCTGGCGTATCTGAAGGTGCCGCAGCTGATCGAGCAGTCGCAGCCGTTGCGGATCGATTCGCTCGGTAATCCGATAAAGGACCAGGTCTTCAAGTATCGTCCCGAAACGATGAACCGGATTATTCTCGATATGGACCGCCTGCTCGCCTCGCAGGGCCGGCAGGGCAATATCGTGCTCGAACCGGGCGACCAGATCACCGTGCCGTCGGAGCCGTCGGGCATCTCGATCATGGGTGCGGTCGCCGCGAACGGGACGCTGAAATTCCAGGAGGGCCGCAAGGTCAAAGACTACATCAAGCGCGCGGGCGATTTCACGCACCAGGCCGACAAGAAAGGCACGCGGTTGATCCGCGCCGGGGGCGAAGTGTTCGCCGGCGGCGGCGTGCTCGGCGAGAAAGTCGAAATGGGCGACATCATTGTCGTGCCGAGCGAAGTCAAGCACAGTCACAACTGGCTGAAGACGGTCTCGGGGGTACTGGGTGCGACCACCGGGATTCTGACCTCGGTTTACCTGGTCACCAAATTGTAGCTACTGAAACAGAGTGTCCCAGCATTTATTTCCTTTACCTTCCTGACACCGCCGGTCGGAGCGCACATCCGGCCGGCGGTTTTTTTTCGCCGGAAATTTCTTCTCAAACTCACCGGAAATAGCTGCCGCCGGAGCGGGCCGAAGGCCCTTTTGCCGGTCGCCAGTCGCATCGTTAAGTGAAGTAACGACAATCCCTTACGGCCATATGCGCAATTTTCGAACAGACCGGCACAGCGGTTGCAAAGACAATTGATGTGAAAAACCGCAAGGCGAATGCAAGCGACTGAGTGAGGTGGAGCCAAGACACGGCCAGGCAGAGCCTGACCGTGGCACACCTCGGATACCCCCGGCCGACCGCTCGGCGAAGGGAATCGCCGAAAGGCGGCGGGGAAGGAAGGGACTCGACGATGAACACACTCCAGACCCTGGCGACGGCCGACATGAGCGATCTGATCGCGATGCTGGCCCGCAAGACGATGGCGACGCGGTCGATGATCCGGCCGTTCGGCAATTACACCGAATTTCTCACCGACCTCTTGCAGCTCTTCTACCGTCCGGGCGCCCGCCTCCTCTCGGCCGGGCATGTCGAGCCGGATGTCGAGATCGCGGCCGACCGGGCCGAGACCGAGCTGATGGAGAATATCGGGGGATCGCCGTTCAGCGGCGACACGGGGATCGTTCGGAAAGCGGTCACGCAGCCGTACGACCTGATCTATGTCGCGAACCCGAACCGGGTCACCGGGGCGAACTATTCGGCCGCCGACCTTCAGAAGCTGGCCGATCTCGTGCCCCAGGGGGCGCTCATTGTCGACGAGTACTACTACGACTTTTTCGGTATCACCGCCGCCCCGCTGCTGGCCGGCGACAGCAATATCGTGATTCTGCGCTCGCTTGCCGGACCGTTCGGCATTCGCTCCGACGAGAGCGGCTACGCGATCGCGAAGTCGGCGATCGTGACGGCGATCGAAGCCGCCACGCCATCGACCACGTTCTCGCTCGCCCAGCGCAAGACGATGGCGGCCGCGCTCGCCAATGAAGAGGCACTCGGGAAGCTGGTGCGCGAGATTCACGATGAGTCTCTGCGACTGGCGACCGAACTCAACCGGCTCGGCGTACAGTGCCGTCTCACCGCAACCGACTTCATACTCCTGCGAGTCAACGATCCGGTCGCGGTCGGCAACGAGCTGACCCGCGCCAAACTGGGCGTGGACAATCTCGATGGATACCCGGCGATGAAAAACTATCTGCGCTACCGGATCCAGTCGCCTCTCTCCAATACGAGGTTGATCGGTGCGTTTGCCCGGCTCGATCCGGAGATCTATCGCATGAAGGGGCTGGACCGTCGGCCGATCACGATGCGCCTGAAAGCGCACAAGGCGGAACCGGCGAAGTCGACGCCATCGACCGAGACGGAAGACGAAAGTATGCCGGCGACATTCATCACGCGCCGCGCCGCGACGCCGGAGCCGACGGGAGCAGAGAAGTGACGCGATTTGACACAAACTCCGCACGGCAGCGGATCGACTGAAGAGGTCGCCCCGAACTGTCGATAGTCCTACTACACGGCTGTCGACGGTAGAGGGGGACATACAAGGACGTTAACACGTTTCGGCACATCAAGCAACGTCGCCTCGCGCCCGCACGGAAGGCGGGCGGCACCGGGTGCGGCGCCGGGCAACAGGCAGGGGTGCCAACGTCAACAGGGATGGAACAGATGAAGAAGGTGGGAATCGGGGGAACGCCTCGGACAGTCTCGACGCGCCATCGTCGCGTGCTCCTCACCCTCGCATCGGACACCGGCAGCCAGGCGGTGACGCTGGCGCTGCTGATCGGGATTCTCGCGGTCACCCGCTCCCCGGTCGAGCTGATCGCCGAAACGAGTCTCGCGCTGGTCCTGGTCCGCTTCCTCATCGAACGTTTCAGCCGCCCCCGCCTTGTCCTCACGGTTCGTCCCATTCGCAAGTATCTCCACCAGGTTTTCGACACCGAAATCAAGTTCGCGGTCAGCGTACCGGCCCTCACGTTCCTTCTGGCCTGGCCGCTGCCGCACGAGACAGTCGGCGTCTTTCTGGTCGCCAATTTTGTCGCCCAGTTTGCGTTCCTCTCGCTGGCCCGCTCAATCCTGCTGCACCTGACCGAAGCGGGGAAACCCAACGATTCCGAGGCCGCCCGCAACCGGGTGATCGTGGTCGGGACCGGTGAGAAGGGGAAGGCGATCGCCGATATGATCCTTCACTCCCCCGAACTCGAGACGGCGATCTACGGATTTTTCGACTACCACCGCACAGGGCTCTGGCGCTATCGCGACCTGCCTTTGATCGGCCATCCCGACCGGCTCGAACGATTCGCCGCCGAGAATCAGCTCGACGCTGTCGTGCTGGCGGTGGAACCGGAAGACATGCCGCACACCGCCGGGCTGTTTGCGGTCGCGGAGAAGATGGGTGTCACGGTCAGCCTGATACCCGATATATACCGGCCGAGTATTGCCCGGGCCGTGCCGGCCAGTCTCAACGGCACGCCGACGGTGGCTTACCGGGCCGTGCCGGAGAACCGGATGGCGCTGGCGGCCAAGAACCTGATGGATAAAATCGGAGCGGTGGTCGGACTGATGATCGCGGCGCCGATCATGATTGCGGCGGCGATCGCGATCAAGGTGGAAAGCCGCGGCCCGGTCTTTTTCAAGCAGCGCCGCTCGGGAATCAACGGCCGGCCGTTCCCGCTTTTCAAGTTCCGCACCATGTGCGACGGCGCCGAGCACAAGAGAGATCAGCTCAGCGATCTCAATGAGATGTCGGGACCGGTGTTCAAGATTCGCAACGACCCGCGCGTAACCCGCGTGGGGCGATTCCTTCGCAAATATTCGATCGATGAGATCCCGCAGTTTTTCAATGTCCTGCGGGGTGAAATGTCCCTGGTCGGCCCGCGCCCGCCGCTGCCTTCGGAGGTCGCCAAATTCGAGCCGTGGCAGCGCCGCAAGCTGTCGGTCAGGCCGGGACTGACCTGTATCTGGCAGGTCAACGGACGCAACCAGATCGATTTCGAGGACTGGATGAAGCTCGATCTGGAGTATATCGATAACTGGTCGTTGTGGCTCGATACGAAGATTCTCGCCCGGACGTTCCCGACCGTGATCAAGGGGAACGGGGCGGCGTAGGAGCCGTTGGATCACACCCGACCGCCGCTTCGCGCGGTCGTGCAGGATCCGACGGAACACTGGTAGACTGAGACAACCGCACGGCATCGGAGGCTGTGAATGTCATCGCTCTGGAAAAAGATACTGCTCATCCTCGTCTTTCTGACCCTGCCGATACCGCTCCTGGCGGCCGGGGTGGTGCCGTCGGGACGAGCCGAATTCGAATTCATCTACGACCGCCTCGAGCATCTCGAGGCGCTCTCCCTCGATAAGCAGGACTATCAGCTCGGACCGTACTCGCTCGACCTCGCCTGTCCGGCGCTCGGGCCGTTCGGATGGCTCGACAGTCTCGATGAATCGAGCCTGCGGCTGTTCAGCGTGGCGGGCGAGCAGTTCCGCTCGGTGAGGCAGCAGTCGGCGACCGGTTTCGAATCGATTCGCGGCGGCGCAGCGGCGCGACCGATCAAACAGCTTTTCATCTACGGCAGCATGTCGCTCGACGAGGCGCTGGCGCAGGACCCGACTTATACCGGGAAGAAGTGGCGCGGGCTGGCCGGCGGGGTCGACGACGCGTTCCTGCAGTTTCAGACCGGTGAGTTTTCGGCGATGGCCGGACGGTTCGGATCTTTCTGGGGACCGCGCAACTCGTTCGCGCTCGCGCCGGGCGTCTCCATGGACGGCTTCGGCTACTCGTATCGCTGGGGCCGGCTCACCCTCTCGTACCGGCTGGCGCGTCTCGACGGTCTCAGCCCGGAGCGCGACAGCGTGGCGCAGTTCGAGAACCGCTACTTCGTGGCCCATCGGCTGGATATACACTTCAGCAACCGAATCGAACTCGGTCTGTTCGAGACGGCCATATTCGGCGGACCGAGCCGTCAGCTCGACCTCTATTTCCTCAACCCGATCATGTTTTATCATGCGTCGCAGCTCAACGACGGCCCCGACGACAACACCTATCTCGGATTCGATTTCGCGCTCAAGCCGACGCTCGGCGTGAAACTGTACGGCCAGGTCTTTGTCGACGACTACCAGCTGGACAACAAAGTGCAGTCGGATCAGGAGCCGAACGAATACGGCTTGATTCTCGGCGGATATTGGGCCGATGCGATGCCGTCGGTGGATATCAAAGCCGAATACAGCAAAGTCACCAACCGGACCTTCAATCAAGTCCACCCGCGCAACCGGTATCTCTACGAGGGGCACCTGATCGGTGGGGCGCTCGGCAACGACTACGATTTGTGGCGGCTATCGCTGATGCGGTGGATGACGCCACAGTGTCAGGTCCGGGGGGAATTCGCGCGCTATCGCCAGGGCGAGGGGCGGGTCGACCGCCCGTGGGACACGCCGTGGATGGCGGTCGACGGCGCTTATTCCGAGCCGTTCCCGACCGGCACGGTGCAGGGCACAACGTCGGCGCTGGTGGGAGTCAAGGCCTTCGTGCTCGGCTGTTTCTATGTCGATGCGGCCGCGGGAATTGACCGGGTGGTAAACTACAGCCACCGGGGCGGCGACAACCGCACGCTGCCGTACCTTCAGATCAATCTCTCGTCGTTCTTCAGCTCTCCAATCACAGTCGACGGACGGGCGACCGGCGCAGGTGCGAGTCGGCCGCTCCCGATTTCTCGGAACTGGCCTCGCAAGTCGGTTGTTCAACGTGGCGTTACCGGGCCGTTTTCAGTACCTGTGAGAATGCGGACGGCGGCGGACCTGCGCGGCCGGCCCGAAAAAGGACCCGATATGGCACGACGTTCCGCGCCGGTTGCCGCCCTCGTTGTGGCGGCAGCACTTGCGAGCGCCTCACCCGCAGCCGAGAAGGACTCTGGCATGACTACTCCGGATAGCGATCGCGTCTACACCAATCACCTGATCGGAGAAAACTCGCCGTACCTGTTGCAGCACGCCCACAACCCGGTCGACTGGTATCCGTGGGGCGAGGAGGCGCTGGAACAGGCGAAGCGGGAGGACAAACCGATTTTCCTTTCGATCGGCTACGCCGCCTGTCACTGGTGCCACGTGATGGAACGGGAGTCGTTTGAAAACGAGGAGATCGCCCGGATTCTCAACGAAGACTTCGTCTGTATCAAGGTCGACCGCGAGCAGCGGCCCGATATCGACCAGATCTATATGTCGTTTACGATGGCGTTGACCGGCAACGGCGGTTGGCCGATGTCGGTTTTTCTCACGCCCGATCTCAAGCCGTTTTTCGCCGGGACCTACTTTCCCCCCGAGGACATGATGGGGCGGCCGGGGTTCAAGCGGGTGCTGACCGAGATCGGCTCGGCATATCAGGAGCAGAAAGAGCAGATCGTGGAATCGGCCGACTCGATTTTCGAGCAGGTGAGCGGCTTCCTCGATCCGGGCCGCTCCGATACATTGCTGACGCACACGATGATCGGTCAGACCGCGGCGGCGCTCATGAAAACGTTCGACAAGACGCACGGCGGGTTCGGGCAGGCGCCGAAATTCCCGCACGCCGTCGAATTGTCGCTGTTTCTCCGATACTACCGAGAGTCGGGCGATCTGAGCTACCTCCGGGCGGCCGAACAGGCCCTCACCGCGATGGCCCACGGCGGCATCTACGACCATCTCGGCGGCGGCTTCGCGCGGTACTCCACCGACGCCCGCTGGCTGGTGCCGCATTTCGAGAAGATGCTTTACGACAACGCCCTGCTCGTGCCGACCTATGTCGAGGCGTACCAGATTTCCGGCGATCAGGAGTATCTCGAGGTCGTCCGCCAGACGCTCGACTTTATCCTGAATGAAATGACCGATTCGACCGGCGGGTTTTACTCGGCGCTCGACGCCGACTCCGAGGGCGAGGAGGGGAAATTTTACGTCTGGGCCAAGAGTGAAATCGATTCGATCCTGAACGATCGCTCGACCGCTTTCTGCAATTACTACAACGTCAGCGAAAACGGCATTTTCGAGGGGAAGAACATCCTTCATGTCGATGCCTCATCGGAGCGCGTGAAGGGGCGGGCCGACGGCGCCGAGTTCGAGGCCTTCCTCGACGGCTGCCGTCGTGATCTGCTTTCGGCCCGCAACGGGCGGGTCCGGCCGCGCACCGACGACAAGATCCTGACCTCGTGGAACGGTCTCGCGCTCAGCGCGTTCTGCCGCGGCTACCAGGCGACCGGGGAGCGGCGCTTCCTCGAGGCTGCAATCAAAAACGCGAGTTTCATCCGCGAGGGACTCTATCACGATAGTGCGCTCACTCATTCGTATCGCGAGGGGAAGCGCTCCGATGGTGAGTTCCTCGAGGACTACGCGTTCCTGATCCGCGGGCTGCTGGACCTGTACGAGACCGATCTCGACAACAACGAACGCTGGCTGACCTTCGCGACCGACCTGGCGCGCCGCTCGGTGGAGCTCTTCATGGATACCGATGGCCGCTTCTACCTTCGGCCGGACAACCAGCCCGATCTGATCGTGCGGCCGCGCGACGAGACCGATGGCGCGATTCCATCGGCCGGGTCGTTCCTGATCGCGTCGCTGGTCAAACTGAATCGTATCAACGGCGATCCCGAGCTGCTACGGACCGCCGAGAGCGCTCTTCGGGCGCTGGCGGGACAGATCGAGAAGTACCCGAGCGGGATGGCCTCGGCGGTGATCGCGCTGGATTATTATATCGGCGACAAGGTCGAGATCGTGCTGGTCGGCGACGGCGAGGTTCGCGATCAAATGGCCGGCGAGGTCTGGCATCGTTTTCTGCCGAACCGTATTATCGCCGCCGACAAGACCGGCCACAGCCGGGTGCCGCTGTTCGAGGGACGCGAATCGTCCGACCAC
>CAYPYM010000027.1:0-13064 GCA_964414435.1 uncultured Ignavibacteriales bacterium
CAGGTGAGGCCGCCGTCGAGGGAGAAATTCAACCCCTGCCCGGTCGCCATCCAGATGCCGCCGTCGTGGCTGATAATTTCAATCACGGTATTACTGGCGACCGAGGTATCGGGTTGATCGAGGGAACTGGCGATAGCGGCCCGGGCGGGTGGCGGGCCGATCAGGCCGAAACCGGCCAGGATAAGCAGCGTGGCGCCGAAGAGTCGTTTGTTCAAGGCTCTCTCCATGTCATAAAAAAACCGCACGCCGACCTCCGGTCGACACGTACGGAAATACTGAAAAGGCTATTTGTAAGCAAGGCAACCAACCTGGAAAATACGAAGAACCGACCGTCATACTCAGTCAGCCCCGAATGTAGCGAATTGTCCTCTCAATAGCAATGTTTTTCGGTTGGGTTGCCTCCTGCCGTTTACCCTTAAACCCCAAAGCGGGCAACGGGTTCCATCATATCAGGCGGGGACGAGATTCTTTTCCACCGTCACCGCGTTCAGCACCGAATCCACGAAAAAGTAGTGCTCGGCATGGAAAGGGACGTACAGCAGGGTCATTTTGTCAAATCCATCGACAACATCGGGCAGTTCGATCGTGGCGGACAGGTTCATCAACTCCCGGGCGACCACCACCCGGGCCATCACGAGCGCCTCGGACGGACTGATATTGGCGGGGGCAAAACGGCTGTCAGGCTCGGTTGACTCCTCCCGCTCGAAACGGTCGGCGGCGGTCGACATCCGTCGCGCCAGCCGGTAGACCGCCTCGAAATTGGCCACCCGGAAGGCCGGTATCGCCAGCGACGTCGCCTGGCCCATGCCGCCGGCCAGGCCTTTCAGACGGCCGGCCAGTTCGGGCTTGAGTTCGAGCATCCAGAATGGCAGCAGACGATCCTCACGACCGCTCCCGGCCGCCATTTCGATCTGCGGACGGAGCAGGGGATGAGGCTCAACCACCGTCACCTGCTGGCACTGGCGGCAGACATAGAGATACGACTGCTCGCGGGGCAGGTCGTAGCCGCAGTTGCCGCAGCGGTGGAAATCGACGTCGAGTTGCCCGAAATCAATCACCGCTTCGGACGGCATCTCCCCCGCTTCTTCCAGAACGTCGTCTCGGCCGACCACGCGTCCGGTGACGCCGTCAACCACCCACCGTCGGAAATGTCCGCCGCCGAAGGACTCGGCAACCTGGTACGGGAAAAACACCAGCGATCCGACCGGACGAAACATATCGGTTCGGTTGTGGCCGAACATGGGCGACTCGATCCGGCCGACATTGCCGGCTGTCTGGATCGCCCGTTGGCGCGCCGCGGGCCAGGTGAGCACGACCGGCAGCGGGCGGAAATCGTCCTGGAGGTTGTCCGGCGTAAACGGTTTCGCCTGGATGTAGTCGGTGCGGATGCCCAGCGACGGCGGGACGCCGTCGAGCGGCGGACCGCCGGGGAAGGTGATCGAGTACGGGGTCAACGAGATATCGGTCTTCTTGATTTTGGTGACCGGGTTGTTCGAGGTCGAGCCCTCATCGTCGGGCACGTGCTCGATCTCCTCGATCCGGTTGCGGATCTTCAGCAGGATGGCGTCAACCTTCCAGTACGGGTAGTACACCTGCTTGAACTGGATATCGGCGGTCGTCAGGGGTTCGCCGCGCTCCCTGAGGTAGCGGTCGATAGCGAACCGCGTCTCACGCTGATCGACACGGTTCGCGACAACGTATGCCGGCGGACGGTCGGGCAGGCTGATGCGGATTGTCGACTGGCAGAAGGAACAGGTCAGGACAAAGAAGTCGTTCTCCAGCTCCAGTTCTCCCCCGCATCCGGGGCAGCCGACCGCGATATAGAAACCGGTGCGGTGATCCTTAGCCGTTGGTATCATCGATCGGTTTACCGCATTCGCCGCAGAATTTCGAGCCGGGGATCAACTGCGCGCTGCAGTGCGGGCAGATCGCCTTGGCATCGAGTTTCTGGCCGCAGTTGAAGCAGAACTTCGCTTCCGATGGCAACTGGGTATTGCACGAAGGACACACGTTCTGCTGGACCATCTGGTGACCGCACCGGTAGCAGTACCGCGACTGCTCCGGGGTGTCGGTGTGACACTTCGGGCAGGTCACGGTCGGGACCGGCTCGCGGCGGAGTTCGGTCTGCTCGGGGGCGAAGACCTTCTGTATCATGCCGGGCATCATCACGCCGACCCCGGCCGCCATGCCCATTCCCGCGCCGGCCGCGCCGGCGGCGCCGGTTGAACCGAGGCCCTTGGCCATCTCGAACTTGAGGAACTTGTCGAGATTGCCGACCGCCTCCATGCCCGCGCGCTGGTCGATCATTTTCGAGACCTCGTCGGGCGGGGTAATCGATGAAATATAGAAGTCGACCAGTTTCAGGCCGTACTTCTCGAATTCGGTATGCACGATCCCCTTGAACTGCTCGGCCAGTTCTGTGTAGACCGACGGCAGATTCAGCACGGTGTCGAGCTTCTCACCGAGCAGATCGTTCATGCGGGCGATGATGACATCGCGGAGATAATCCTGGATGTCGGTCGTGGCGTAGAGCGCCTGGCGGCCGACGATCGAGTTCAGGAACAGCGCCGGGTTTTCGATCTGGAGCGTGTAGGCGCCGTGGCCGCGCAGACGGATCAGGCCGAGCTCGCTGTCGCGGAAGGTGACCGGGTGTTTCGTCCCCCATTTGAGGTTGGTGAACACTTTCAGGTTGACGAAATAGACCTCGGCGCGGAAGGGTGAGTTGAAGCCGAACGGGAAAGCCGCGAGCCGGGTGAGGATCGGGATGTTCAGCGTCGAAAGAGTGTGGCGGCCGTTCGTGATCTGGTCGGCGGCGTGGCCGCTCTTGAAGAAGATGGCCATCTGGCTGTCGCGGACGATCAGTTGGGCGCCCAGTTTGAAATCGGCGGAACCCTGTTCGGGGATGCGGTGGATCATCTCCTCGCCGCTCGGGTCCATCCATTCGATTACTTCGAGTAACAACGACATGATATCTCCGGAGTTTGGTGAAGTTCCCTGTTATCGTATTACTTCGACCGGCCGCGCCGATTCCTTAAACCCAACCGGCGGGAGCCTTTGGCCCGTTTGGGCGTACAACGAATAGCGGGGATTGTCTGCAGCGCGCCGACCGTTGTGAAAAGAATTGACAGGCTCCGCCCCCCGGTTTATATACTGGTAATAACCCTATGGAACGGAATAACATTGGTATGAATCGCACCAAATTGCTCCTGCTTCTCATCCTCGCCGCCACCGCCGTGATCCTGTTTTATGCCACCGGCTGCGATAAACTGATAACGGAGACGGTGGAAACAACGATCGCCGGCAATCCGACTGCGGAGTTTTCGGCAAACCCGGAAATGGGCTGCTCGCCCCTGACCGTCACTTTCACCAATGAATCGAATGGAAACTACCAGAAGACCGTCTGGGACTTTGGCGACGGCAGCACTGACAGCGTACCGGACCCGGTCCACACCTACGATACGCCGGGGATGTACGATGTGAAGCTCTCGATCTACGATACGCTCTATACCGGGGACAATCCGGCATACCGGGGACAGGATGTCGAGTTGAAGAAGCGATTCATCGTGGTCGGTCCTACCGGTGGAGATATTATTGCAACGGTCAATGGTGTCAGCATTCGCGACACTTCTCTCTGTGTCGGCACCGAGGTTTCCTTCATTCCGACCGATACGACGATAGCCGACAGCGTGCGCTGGAACTTCGGCGACGGCTCGGCCCAGACTACGACGATCAACCCGACTCACGTCTACAATTCCGTCGGTGTCTTCGATGTCAGCCTCACCGCCTACATCGACACCTGCGGGGACTACACGAAGGTTGACACCGGCCTGGTCCACATCACGAATTGCCCGGATATTCACTTTGTCGCCGACGACACCACGGGTTGTGTGGGTCTCACCGTCCGGTTTGAAGACTCTACCCTGGACTACATCAACTATACCGACAGCAACGGCGTGGCCGTGAGGATCAGATCCTGGATGTGGGAATTCGAGGGCGGCAGCCCAAGTACTGCCACTACCCAGATCGTGCCTGCCGTGGCCTATAGTACGCCCGGTCAGTATACCGTGAAACTCACAATCACCGACACCGAGGGTGCAATTCGAGCGGATTCGATCATCGACTATATCGATGTTTATGATACGGTCGGAGCCAACTTCGTGGCCCTGACGCCGAAGGACGAGTGCGAGATTCCGGGCCGACAGTTTATCGTGAAATTCTCACCGACCCACGCCGAAGCCTTTGACAGCCTGCTGTGGGTGTGGGGGGACGGTGACTCCCTGCTGGATGTAGACACTAACGCGACCGGTGGTCCACTGAACCCGGTGCACGCCTATGTCAATCCGGGTAAGTACGATGTCGGCCTGACCGTCTGGGGGCACTGCGGCGACGTAGCCTCCCTGACTCAGAACGGTTTCGTCGTGCTTTCGGCGCCCCTGGACAGCGCCCAGTCCGGCTTCACCGTAACGCCGGCCTCGGGAGACACCTCCACGGTCTTCTCATTCGTGGACACGACCAGCGGCGTGATCCAGTCGTGGGCGTGGGATTTCGGCGACGGCGGGGTCGCGACCACCGACAGTACGTCGCACCAGTATGCAGCGGACGGCGACTACTGGGTGAAATTGACCGTGACCAACGGTTGCGGGGCGGTAATCGATTCGACCCTGGTGACGGTGCTTACGGCACCGGCCCCGTAGGGCGTTCGGCTTTTCGACGAATATGCAAAGCCCGCCGGTGCGATCCGGCGGGTCTTTTCTTTGTGTATGGTCATGGTTCGACTCCGCCCACCATGACGGTTGCGGGGTGTTCCGTCAGGTCCTATAGGGCCGAAGGCGAGCGAGACCTGACGGCGGCCAGCGGCGGAGACCGGCAGCCGTCGGATCACATCCGACTGTCGCTTCGCTCAGTCGCGCAGGATCCGACAGGACATCTCTCGGCGCCGGATCACGCTGGCAGGTGCCAGAGAACGACACCCGCAGGGTGCGTCACCCTGAGCGATGTCGAAGGGTGACCGAGCCCCCTGCCGCACAAAAAAACGCCGGCCGTTGCCGGCCGGCGTCACACACGATTCGTACGCGAGAACTACTTCTGCAGCTCCGCTTTGAATTTCTTCGTCAGCGCCGGGACGACCTCGAACGCATCGCCGACGATGCCGTAGTTGGCGATATTGAAGATCGGCGCGTCCTTGTCCTTGTTGACCGCCACGATCGTCCCCGACGACCGCATGCCGACCAGGTGCTGGATCGCGCCGGAAATTCCGACCGCGACATACAGCTTCGGGTTGACCGTTTTCCCGGTCTGCCCCACCTGATGCGAATAGGCTATCCAGCCGGCATCGACAATGGCGCGTGACGCGCCCAGGGCGGCGCCGAGCGAGTCGGCCAGTTCCTGCATCATCGGGATGTTTTCCGGCCCCTTGATGCCGCGTCCGGCCGACACAATGACATCGGCCTCGGTCAGGTTCACCGACCCGGCCGATTCCACTTTCATTTCCTTGACTGCGCTCTTGACCGCCGCCGAAGCCGCCGCGACCGTCTCGGACACGACCTCGCCCGCGCCGTCTTTCGACTCGGGGTAGATCTTCGGGCGAAGGGTCACGAGATACGGCTTGTCGCCGTTCTTCACGAGGCTCGAAAGCACCGCGCCGCCGAAGTGCGGGCGGGTGACGACCAGTTTGTCGCCGTCGAGGGCGATATTGGTGGCGTCCGACGCCATCGGGGCGGCCAGTTTGCCGGCCAGTCGGGCGAAGAGCGCCTTGCCGTAGAAGGTCGCCGGGCCGATCACGAGATCGGGCGAGTACTTGCCGATCAGTTCGCTCAGCACGTTGACATAGACTTCATCGTTGAAATACTTGAGGTTCGGGTCGGAGACCGCGAGCACTTTGCCGCCGCCGCGGGCGGCGAGTTCACCGGCGAGGGAGTCGGCGTTTTCCGCCAGGACGGCGGTATGCAATTCGCCGCCGAGCTGTTTGGCGGCCTGGATCAATTCGTATGAAGCGGAGACGAGTTTTCCGTCTTTCTGCAGGGCAACGGTCAGTATTTTCATGAACGCTCCTCTAGGCTTGAATCGTCGTAACGCATTGCGGACAATATACGCCGGGCGCCCAACCGAGGCAACCTTTTTGGAAAGTCACGCAATCGGATCGGCCGGGGCACCGTCGGAGTGCGGGGATGTATCGGTCGGGAGATATTCTCCGAGCAGGTCCTCCGCCCCGGCCAGCGTTTCAACCCGGAACAACTGCTGCCGCAGCGCCGAGGCGCCGTCGAACCCGCGGACGTACCATGCCAGGCATTTGCGCGACATGAACACCCCGCGCGGCTCACCGTGCTGCTCGACAATCATCCGCATGTGCTCGATCGCCAGCGCGACGTTGTCGGCCGGGGTCGGTTCCGGAAGGCGGGTGCCGTCGGTCAGAAACCGCTCGACCCGGTTGAATATATTCGGGTCGCCCATCGACTGCCGCCCGATCATGACAGCATCACAACCGGTGCTTTCGATCATGCGCGCAGCATCTTCGGGCGTACGGATATCGCCGTTGCCGATCACGGGTATACTCACCGCATCTTTGAGCCGCTTGATGGCGCTCCAGTCGGCGGCTCCGGCGAATCCGCGCGACCGGCTCCGGGCGTGGAGGGTGATCCCGGCGCAGCCGGCGTCGTCGGCGATCCGACCGACTTCTTCGTAAACCGGGCGGCTGTCGTCCCAGCCGGTCCGGATTTTGATCGTGACCGGCGTTTCCCCGGCGCTGGCGACGGCCGCCCGAATGATGGCTTCGGTCATGCCGAGATCCTTGAGCACGGCCGCGCCGCCGTTGTGGCCGACCACTTTCCGGACCGGGCAGCCGAAATTGAGGTCGATGAGATCGGGGGCAAAAAGGCGGATCGCGGTGGCGGTCGCGCCGCCCATGACCTCCGGTTTGGCACCGAAGAGCTGCAGCCCGATCGGGCGTTCATCGGGACCGAACCGGGCGAGGTCGAGCGTCTTGCCGTGTTCACGGATAAGTCCATCGGACGAAATCATTTCCGTGTAGACAAGGGCGGCTCCGCCGCGCCGTGCCAGCAGCCGAAACGGGCGGTTGGAAACGCCCGCCAGCGGCGCCGCCAGAACCCGTCCGGTCAGGTTTAAGTTTCCCAACCTCATGCCGACAATATAACTAAGTCGCTCGTCGGCAACAACCCCGGTACGCCCGCGGTACCGTGTGCGGCCGGCGGGGAGCGGCAATTGGACCGAGCGTAAACTAATATCAATACAGAGAGGCTTCCCGATGCCGGAAATTGTAGTGAAATACGATGACAAGGTTATCGAGCGAATCGTAACCGAGAAGAAGCGGATCTCCATCGGGCGTACGAACGATAACGATATCGTTCTGGAGAACCGGGGCGTTTCACGCAAGCACGCCATGATCGAGTTCAACAACAATGCCGCGGTCGTAATCGACAACGAGTCGCTGAACGGCACATTCGTCAACAACCGCAAGATCAACGAAGAGGTCCTGCGGGACGCCGACTGCATCACGATCGGAAAATACAACCTCATCTACCACTCGCAGTCGTCCAATCCCAACGAGGACTCGGTCGGCATGGACGGCACCATGGTGCTGAACACCAAGGCCCAGAAACAGCTCCTGGAGAACGACCGGGTCGAGCGCGAGCTGGTGCAGAAGTACGGCGGCTCGGTGCTGCTCGGTGAGGAAAACACCGACTTCTCCGAATTCCGTCTCGACCGCGACGTCATCACGATCGGCAAGGCGAAGTTCGTCCACGTGAAAGCCAAGGGCTTCCTCCTGGCCGGCATTCAGGCCAAGATCGTGCGCGAGAACTCCTCGTACTTCCTCGTCAATCTCGGCAAGCGGGGCAAGACGAAACTGAACGGCGAGGAAGCCGACAACGAGCTGCTCAAGAACGGTGATATCGTCACGGTCGGCAAGAGCTCGTACAAGTTCGTGGAAGGACGCGCCTGAGCATGAAACTAGCGCTGCTGTCTGACATACACGCCAACCTCGAAGCGCTCACGGCCGTGCTTTCCGAAGCCGAACGGCTTCAAGTGGACGAGATCTGCAGTCTCGGCGACGTGATCGGTTACGGTTGCGATCCGGCCGAGTGCCTCCGCCTGATCGACCGCACCTGCAAGGTGCGCCTCATGGGCAACCACGAGTTCTCGGTGCTGGGGCACCTGTCCACCGAAACCTACACCTACGCCGCACGGGTTTCGACCGAGTGGACGCAGCACGCGATCACCGATCGTGAAGCGGCCATCGTCGCCGATTTCGAAATGGAACACCGGATCGGCGATATCCTGCTGGTGCACGCCTCGCCGTTCGAACCCGAGGAATGGCATTACATCCTGACGCCGTCGGAGGCGGCCGACGCCTTCGAACACTTCGACGGCTCGATTTGTTTTCACGGACACTCCCACATCCCGGTCATTTTCTCCGAGGTGCCGGGGGCGCTGCCGCGCCGGAAGTCGGCCCACGACTTCGATCCGCACGAGGAGAGCCGCTACCTGGTCAATGTCGGTTCGGTGGGACAGCCGCGGGACAACGATCCCCGCGCCTGTTTCACGGTGCTCGACACCGACACGCGGCACATCGAATACCACCGGGTTGAATACGATATTAAGCAGACCCAGGCAAAGATGACCGAAGCCGATCTGCCGAAAATGCTGGTCAACCGTCTCGCGGTCGGCCGTTAAGAGAGAGACATGGATATGGGCAAGTACTCGTCATACATACTGTTTCTGCTGCTGGCCGTGTTCGTAGCGATTCTGTACGCCAACGGCTTCGGTCCCCTCGATCACGCCCAGCGCTCGCTCAACGACCTGCTCTGCCGTACGACGGCCGAGGACGGGGTGCGCGCCGACATCGCGATCGTCCAGGTCGATGCCCGCTCGGAGCAGAAATACGGTGACTGGCCGTGGAGCCGGGATCTCGTCGCCGATCTCGTGGCGGCGACCGGGGCCGGCGAACCGAAGGCGGTCGTGGTCGATCTCGACCTCAGCGAAGACGCCGATCAGGATTCGGCCGGGTACACCGGCATTCTGGCCGGCCAGATCTCATGGATCAACAACGTCGTCCTCCCCTACGATATCGCCCTGTCGACCTTCCGCAGCGGCGCCACCAGCTACCCGGACTACCTGTTCAACTACTCGGTGGCGGTCGACAATCCGCTCGGTCTGATGGACGAAAACGCGTCGCTGATCGCCCGCAAGGTCTTCCTGCCGGCCGAGAAGCTGCTGGAAAGCAAACCGTATCTCGGTTTCGATTACGTGCAGCTCGATGACGACCGCACCGTGCGGTACCAGCCGCTGCTGGTCAACTACGAGGGGTATTACTACCCGTCGCTGTCGCTGATCGCGTCGGCGGCCTATCTCGGGGTGAAGACCACGGATATCCACGTGATCGAGGGCAAGGAGATTCAACTGGGCTCGAACACGGTTATCCCGATCAACGGCCACAGTGACTACTTCGTCGATTTCCCGCCGGAAGGGTCGTTCCAGACCTATTCGGCGGCGAGCATACTCAGCGATGATTTCAACCGGGGCGTGCTCAAGAACCGCCTGGTGATAATCGGTCTCGATCGCGCGACCGATCGCGAGTCGTACCGGACTCCGCTGCAGAAGCAGGCGTCGCGACTGGAAATCCTCGCGGCCGCCTCCGAGAATATCATGAACCACAATTTTCTGCAGCTCAACAACCACCAGACCGGCGTCAACATGCTGATCCTGCTGGCGGTCGGCGCGCTCTGCGCGTTCCTGCTGCCGCAGGTGTCCCTCCTCTACCGGTTTGTGATTCTGTTCGGCGGGCTGTTCCTCCTGGTCAACGTCAATTACTTCCTGTTCAGTTCATTCCAAGTGGTACCGGATACGATGTACCTTTATGTCGAACTCCTCCTCTTTGCCGCTGTCGCGCCTCTGCTCGACTCGGCCCTGATCAAAGGTGAGGAGGCTCTCGAGGAAGAGCGGGAAGCGAACATAAAGAAGGCGCAGAAGCGAGCGGCGCAGAACAGTGTCCCGGCCGAGCCGCCGGTTCACAAGATTGCCGATGAACCGGATCGCGCGAACAACCAGCCGACCGCTGTGATCGAGCCGTCGCCCGCTCCGGTGGAAAACGCTCCTATCGATCACCAGGCGATAGATATCGACCGCGAGTTTGAGGAAACGACGGCGACGCCGAGCGACGGCACCGACCCGGATAAGAGTCTGGGCGGGGCGATCATCAGCGCCAACGAGCCGATTGTGGCCGACCCGGCCCCGGAGGATTTCGACAGCGGCGCGATCGAGCTGAAGGATGAACCGTTCGATTCAGGTGAGATACCCGCCGGTGATCCGTACGGTGACCTGTCGGTCGGCGAAGACTCCGGCGAAACGTCGCAGATGAGTGCGTCGGGCGGCGTGCCGAGCAATCTCGGCCGTTACCAGATCACCGGCAAACTCGGTAAGGGAGCGATGGGCCTGGTCTACAAGGGTGTCGATCCGGCAATCAACCGGCCGGTCGCGCTCAAGACGATCCGCCTCGATTTCGTCAACGATCCCGACGAGATGAAGGAGCTGAAGGAACGGCTGCACCGCGAGGCACAGGCGGCCGGCAAGCTCTCGCACCCGAATATCGTGACGATCTACGACGTCGGTTCGGAAGGTCCGCTGCAATATATCGCGATGGAGTATCTGGAGGGTCGGACGCTCGAGGATATGATCAAGAAGAAGACCAAATTCAATTACCGCATTCTCTCCGAGATCATCATCCAGATCTGTTCGGCGCTCCAGTACGCCCACGACCAGGGGATCGTGCACCGCGACATCAAGCCGGCCAATATCATGATCCTGAGAGATTACCGGGTGAAGGTGATGGATTACGGTATCGCCCGTATCGACACCAGCTCCATGACCAAAACCGGTATTGCCATGGGCACGCCGAACTACATCTCCCCCGAACAGCTCAAGGGGCAGAAGTCCGATCACCGGGCCGATATCTTCTCGCTCGGGGTCGTGATGTACGAGATGCTTCTCGGACGGCGGCCGTTCAAGGGTGAGAACATCACCTCGCTGATCTACACGATCATCAATCAGGAGCCGCCGCGGCCGAGCGATGTCAACCCGCAGATTCCGCTCCTGTTCGATCACGTGATCATGAAGGCGCTCAAGAAGGACCCGACCCAGCGGTACCAGAAAGCGACCGAGATCGCGGTCGATTTGAAAGACTTCGTCGAGTCATTCGCCTCCAACGGATGATTCGACCCGGTCCTGGTTATCACCGAAAGGCCGTCGGCTCCCCGCCGACGGCTTTTCTCTTATGTAATCCCCGCCATCAAGAAAAAAGGTCGAAACCGTTCGGTCCCGACCTGCTCATTGTCAGTTGTAAAACCGCGCTCAGGGCCTGTCCGGCTTCTGCACCCGGAGGATATCTTCGGCCAGCGACAGGGCCACGCCGGAGAGCATCACCTCGACCCCGAGCTGAGTGAAGTCGGACGAGATGAGGTCGCGGTCGATCGCGGCGTACTGCGAACACGAAGCGCCCCGCTCGACCACCAGGCCCGAAAGCCGCTCGCTCGTTTCGGCGACGAAGGTGACCTCGCCGAGATCCTCGCTGACGACATATCCGGTACAGTTGTGAAGCTGCAGGTGGGAGTTGCCGGCGTAGACGACCACGAGCATGCCGCGGGTCTTGCCGAGGGTGGTTTCGGGGTAGACCTCGAGCACGAGGGCGCGGCGCTCCTCGGCGTTTTCGATCTTGAAGCGGTAATGGTCGGTCTGGAACGACACATCCCGGGCATCGACCACCGCGCCGATCCTGTCCGCATCCGATTTGGTGAAGGTCGTATGGTCCATTGGCGGTTGTTACCTCTCCCCCGTTTGCCGAGGTCTACTTGTCGGCGCCGTCCTTTTTCTTCTCGGAGTCGCCGCGGCCGGCGTCGGTCGCGTCGATCGACCCCTTGATTTCATCCGTCGTGTCCTTCATCGACTTTTTGAACTCGCGGATGCCTTTTCCCAGGCCCTGTGCGATCTCCGGCAGCCGCTTCGCCCCGAACAGGAGCAAAATGACCAGGAAGACGACCAGCAGTTCCCAGGGGCCCATGCCAAACATGATTACACCTCCTGCAATGGGTGCAGGTTTACAGATACCACCATCTAAAGTATATTATAACCAATAACAGGACGAGGACCGACATAAAATTAATCTTCAGCTTCAGCCCGAACGTCAGCGTCACGGCGTACAAATCCAGCCGGGTCGCATCCATGCCGATCTCGATCGATTTGCCGAATACCGTCTTGGCGGCTCCCGGCGGGAGATAACTGGAGATAATATCCCCGATCAGGCCGCCGACCACCGCGCCCAGAATGAGCGCCACCAGAATAAAGGTCACTTCGCGCTTTTTCATCACCCTCCGACCGCCGTTACGACTCGTGCCGCCCGGATTGACTCGAATATTTTGAGGCCGTCCACCGATCCCAGGACCGTCTCGACCGCCCGCTCCGGATGGGGCATGAGGCCGAGCACGTTGCCCTCGGCATTGCAGATTCCGGCGATATTGTGCACCGAACCGTTGGGGTTGGCCTCCGGCGAAGCATTGCCGGCTGCATCGCAGTACCGGAACACCACCTGGCCCTTGTCTTCCAGCTCCCTGATCTCACCGTCGAAATGGTAGTAGTTCCCCTCGCCGTGGGCGATCGGGATCTTCAGAACCTCGCCCCGCTGGCAGGCCCGGGTAAACGGGCCGGCGGTCTGCTCGACCCGGATATAGACGAATTTGCATGAGAACCGCAGGTGAGCGTTGCGCATGAGCGCCCCCGGCAGGAGACCGGACTCGGTCAGGACCTGGAAACCGTTGCAGATGCCGATCACGTAGCCGCCCGAGCGGGCGAATTCGATGACCTTCTCCATGATCGGTGAAAAGCGGGCGATCGCGCCGGCCCGGAGGTAGTCGCCGTAAGAGAAGCCGCCCGGCAGGATAACGACATCGGAGCCGAGCAGATCGGTCGACTGGTGCCAGAGGAATTCGACCTCTTCGTTGAGAATATGCCGGACCGCGGCGTAGGCGTCGTAATCGCAGTTGGAGCCGGGGAATGTCACG
>CAYPYM010000028.1:0-1045 GCA_964414435.1 uncultured Ignavibacteriales bacterium
CCCCGGTCTTTATACGCGAGCGCTCAACCATCTCGCCGATTCTGATCTGGTCCTTCGTGTCCCGCGGCAGGTACAGGCCGAACCGCTGCGTGATCGCCCGGATCAGTCCCGAGCAATCGAATCCGGGCGTTGTCAGGCCGCCCCAGAGGTACGGCACACCAAGAAATCTGCGAGCTTCCCGAATCAGATCGGCGCCGGTGACCGAGCCCGCCCTCTTCCTCATTATCGGACTCAAATCGGCGGTCTTGACATACACTTGCGAGCCGTCGGGAAGAACCACGGTCGAGCGTCCGGCCCTGCTGGCTCCGATTGTGAGGACCGTACCGTAATACAACCGGTGCGGCGGAACCGGGCGGCCGTTACGATCGATTATTCTTGCCTCTAACTTTGATACCGCCGCAGGGCGACCCCTCTTCCCCGTATTTACAGTTACCGGCGACAAAAAGCGACGGTCGACCCAGCCGGCGTAACCGTCGGCCTGACGGATACGCACGAACCCCTGCCGGGATGAGCCGACACTCACAATCTCTGCAAACAGCGCCTGGCTGACCCGTTCGCTGCGATGGTCCGGTGCGGCCCGAAGGTCGAGCACGTTGGTGACAACGAAGGCTGGTTTCATCACTCCCAGACTATACGACCGGGGCCTCAGTATCAATTAAAAAAGCCGGGTAAGGCGACCCGGCTTTCGAAATCGAAACGGCTACGCCGGTCAGGCTTTGGGCACGCCCGCGAGCACCTGTTTGATACGGCGGAGGGCTTCCTCGATGTTCTCGACCGAGTTGGCGTAGGAGAAGCGGATATACCCCTCGCCGTACTCGCCGAACGCGGTTCCGGAGAGGCAGGCCACGCCGGCCTGGTCGAGCATCATATCGGCGAACTGCTGCGAACTGAGGCCGGTGCCGGTGATATTCGGAAAGACGTAGAAGGCGCCTTCGGGATTGAGGCAGCTGATGCCGTCGATTTCGTTCAGGCCGTTGACGATCACGTCGCGGCGGCGGTGGAATTCGGCCACCGGCGTCCCTTGGTCTGCCAGACCGCCGGAAAC
>CAYPYM010000028.1:1055-12916 GCA_964414435.1 uncultured Ignavibacteriales bacterium
CTTCTCGACATCGTCCTGCGGCCCGGTCAGCGCTTCGACCATGGCGTGCTGGGCGAAGGTGCAGGTCGACGAGAAGTTGTTGATCGCCAGCGTGAAGAAGTACTGCGCCAGTTCCCTTGGCATTGCGGCGAACCCGAGCCGCCAGCCGGTCATGGCGTACGTCTTGGACATCCCGTCGATAATGATCGAGCGCTCCATCGCGCCGGGGACCATCGCGATCGACTTGAATTCGGCGTCGTAGACGAGGCGCGAGTAGATTTCATCGGAGAGAATCCACAGGTCGTGCTCTTTCGCTTCGGCGTAAATCGCTTCGAGATCTTCCCAGGTGAGTACGCCGCCGGTCGGGTTGCCGGGCGAGTTGAGGATGATCATCTTCGTGCGCGGCGTGATCAGCGAGCGAAATTCGTCGATCGAGAAGCGGAAATCGTTTTCCTCGCGGAGCTGAACCGGGACCGGCTTCGCCCCAACAAACTTCACGATGGAACGGTAGGTCGGGTAACCGGGGTTCGGCACGATCACTTCGTCGCCGTCGTTGATCAGGGCGATCAGGGCACAGAAGAGGAACGGCTTGGCGCCCGGCATGACGATTGTCTCCTCGGGGCCGACTTTGATGTTGCGTGTTTGCGAGAGGTATTCGGCGCACGCCTCGCGGGCCTCGGGGATGCCGCCCGACGGGGCGTAGTGGGTGTATCCTGCCTGCATGGCGCGGATACCGGCGTCGGTGATATTCTTCGGGGTATCGAAATCCGGTTCGCCGATCTGGAGGTGGATGATCGACTTCCCCTGGCGTTCGAGCGCTTTGGCCTTGGCGAGCACGACAAAGGCGCCCTCGGATTCGAGTTTTTTGACCCGGTCGGTATATTGCATGACCGCTGCTCCTTCTCTATTGCTTCACAAGCTCAATTACTTTCGATGCGATATGCTCGGCGGCGACGCCAAAGCGTTTGATCAGCTGCCACGGCTGGCCCGATTCGCCGAACCGATCCCGGATGCCGATCATGGCGAACCGGATCGGGCGGCCGATCCCGGTCTGTCGGCTCAAGATAATACCGGCGACCGGATTTCCCAAGCCCCCAACCTGATGTTCTTCGGCGGTGACAACCACCCCGGTCTCGGTCGCGGCCCGGACCACGGCGACCGCATCGAGCGGCTTGACCGTATGCATGTTGATCACCCTCGTTTCGAGGTGAAAGTCGGTCTTGAGGATATAGGCGGCCCGAAGCGCTTCGGCTGTTTCCGGTCCGCAGGAGACAATCGTGACGTCCTCGTTTTCATTGGCATATTCCGAGGCCGGCGTGATCTCGAATGCGTCGACGAGATGGTCGGTTTCCTGACGCAGCCGGAAGATGTTGGCCTCGCCGAACCGCAGGGGCGTGTCGGGCTTCGTTATCACCGGGGTCGCCTCCCGGGCGAAGCGCAGATACTTGGGACCGACTACGTCGAACAGAAGCGTCCGGGTCATCTTCTCGGTCTCGATCGCGTCGCACGGTACCGCCATGTGCATATTGGGCAGGCCGGCGATCTGGAACATCGATTCCAATTCCTGATGCGTGGCGCCATCGGGACCAACCGAAATACCGCCGTGGGCGCCGGCGATAAAGACGTTGAAATTGCCGTAGCAGACACTGACCCGAAGCTGGTCGAGATTACGGGCCGAGGCGAACACGCCGTAGGTTCCGAACACCGGCAGCCTGCCTTCTTTGGCGAGACCGGCCGCCACGGTCGTGGCGTTTTGCTCGGCCACCCCGACTGAAATGAAGCGGTCACGACGTTCGGGGTGGTTCTTGTAGAAATCGGAGATCGTGATCGAGTCGGAGATATCGGCGCCGATACAGACGATCCGTTTGTCGTCGCCATACGTGTCCAGCGCTCGCCCGAACCCCTTTCGGGTCGGGTCCATTTCGACGCGCATGGTCGGACCGTTGTTCCACCAGAAGTCGCGGGAGAACGGCGGCAGTTCGTCGGTGAGTTTCGCCTCGACTTCGATCTGGTGGCGCACGCCGTAGTCGAGCATCGCCGGCAGGTCGAACTGATCGCTGAGCCCCAGTTCTTCGAGCAGCGCTTCAAGTTCGGCCAGTTTCGGCGGCTTTCCGTGCCAGCCGACCACGTTCTCCATGAACGAGACGCCCTTCCCTTTCACGGTGTGGCAGATCAGGGCGACCGGTTTGCCGGTGTCGTTGCGGTTGCGGGCGAACTCGAGCTTCTCGACCAGATCGGCCATGTCGTGACCGTCGGCCTCGATTACGTGCCACCCAAACGAGGCGTACTTTTCAGCCAGCGGGTCGATATGCATGACTTCATCGACCGGGCCGTCGATCTGAAGGCGGTTCTTATCGATTATCAGAACCAGGTGATCGAGCTTGTGGTGGGCGGCGGCCATGGCAGCCTCCCACATCGAACCTTCCTGCTGCTCGCCGTCGGAGGAAATGACAAAGACGCGGTAGTCCTTCTGATCGAGTTTGGCGGCGAGCGCCACCCCGACTCCGACTGAGAAGCCCTGGCCGAGCGAGCCGGACGAAATCTCCACGCCGGGCAGATCCCGCCAGTGCGGATGGCCCTGAAACGGCGCGTCGAGCATCCGCAGCTTCATCAATTCGATCTCAGGGAAATATCCCGAGACGGCCAGCGAGGTATACAGCGCCGGGGCTTTGTGGCCGGCCGACCAGATGATGCGGTCGCGGTCGGGCCAGTGCGGATCCTCGGGATTGTGGCGGGCGATTCTTAGGTACAGCGCGGCACAGATGTCCATCACGCCCAATGTGCCGCCGGAATGACCCGATCGTGCCGAACAGAGAGCGATTTCGTTGAGGCCGCGCATGTAGTTGGCCCGCTCGATCAATTCGTCGATCGTGTAGCTGGGAATCTTACCCGTCGTTGTCGTTTCCCGCTGCGCCATCCGCTACTCCCCCGTCTGTTTGCCCTTCCCCGCGGTCCAGCCGCTCCAGATTCGCTCCAATGCCGCCTTAAGCTCGGTCTCGCCGCGGTCATTGCAGACGACATGGGTAGCGCGGGCGGCAAACTCATCTTCCGAGAGCTGACGGTTCTGTCGGGCCAGTGCGTCGGAGCGAATGATCCCGCGCGGGGCGAGCCGTTCCATACGTGCGTCCTCGGGCGCAGTGATAACCACGACCTCGTCGCATTCGCGATCCAGCTCCCACTCAAGCAGCAGGGCGGCGTCGATCACCACGACTTCATGGGACTGCCTCAGGTCTTCCACCTGTTGACGCAACTCACGAAGAAGGATCGGATGGACGATGTCATTGAGTTTCAGGCGGGAATCTTCGTCGGCAAAAGCGCGGAGAGCGACCTGGGCCCGGTCGAGCGTGCCGTCCTCCGCGATGATTTCGGCTCCGAAAACCTCGGCCAGCTTCGACCGGAGTTCGGTTGATTCCTCGACCACCCGGCGGCCGATGAGGTCGGCGTCGACGATGACGGCCCCGAACGATTTGAGGATGGCGGCGGCGGTCGATTTTCCGGCGCCGATCTGTCCTGTGAGTCCCACCAGCATGGCGGTAATAAATCAGAAACGGCGCGGGTTGGCAAGCGCTATAGGAATGAATCCGGCCGGATTACTTCGCCTCGAGCCAATTGGGACCATCGCCGATATCGACCACGAGCGGCACTTTGAGTTTGACCGCCTTCTCCATGCCGTCGCGGACAATTTTGCGGACATCGTCCAACTCCGACTTGTGGACGTCGAGCACCAGTTCGTCGTGAACCTGCAGCACCATTCGGGACTTCATCCCCTGCAGCTTCTTGTGGACGGTAATCATCGCCTTTTTCATCATATCGGCGGCACTGCCCTGGACCGGTGAATTGATCGCGATCCGCTCGGCGAACTGACGGACATTGTGGTTCTTGTCGTTGATCTCGCGGACATAGCGGCGACGATTGAACATGGTCACGACATACCCCTTCTCGCGGGCGAATTTCTTCGTCTCGTCCATGTACTTCGCGATCCCCGGATAGCGCTCGAAGTAGGTGTCGATAAACGACTTTGCCCCCTGAAGGTCCAGCTCCGACTGCTGCGAAAGGCCATATGCGGTCACGCCGTAGATGACGGCGAAATTGGCTGTTTTGGCGGCCCGGCGTTGCTCCGGAGTGACATCTTCCATCTTCACGCCGTAAACCTCGGCCGCAGTTCGGGCGTGGATATCCTCGCCGTCTTTGAAAGCCTTGATCAGCAGCGGGTCGGCCGTCATATGAGCGAGCACGCGCAGTTCAATCTGGGAATAGTCGGCCACCAGCAGCGTGTGATGTTTATCCCGCGGGACAAACGCCTTGCGAATCTCGCGGCCCTCCTCGGTGCGGACCGGGATATTCTGGAGATTCGGATCGGTTGACGAGAGCCGTCCAGTGGCGGCGATTGTCTGGTTGAACGACGTATGCACCCGGCCGGTGTCGGGGTCGATCAGTTTGGGGATAGCATCGATATAGGTGCTCTTTAGTTTGGTCAACTGCCGGAACTTAAGGATCAGCGCCGGGAATTCGTGGATCGTGGCGAGTTCCTCGAGGACGCGGACATCCGTTGAGTAGCCGGTCTTCTTCGCGGTCTTGCCCTTGGTCGGCAGGCCCAGCTTGTCGAACAGGATATGTGAAAGCTGCTGGGTTGAGTTGATATTAAACTCACCGCCGGCCGCCTTGAAGATTTCTTTCTGAACGGCGCCGAGTCGCTTCTCCATGTCTTTCGACAGATCGCCCAGGAAGTCGGCGTCGACCTGAACGCCCTCCATTTCCATATCGGCCAGCACCTTCACGAGCGGCAGTTCGATATCATAATAGAGCGAATTCATGTCGAGTTCGTCGATCTGCGGGGCCAGCTTGCCGCGGAGGCGGAAGGTGTAGTCGGCATCCTCGGCGGCATAAAAGATCGCTTTATCGACCGGTACCCGTGCAAACGACAACTGCTTCTTCCCCGAACCGATGAGGTCGGTGATCGGCTGCATCTGGTAATTGAAGTGCTTCATCGCGAGGAAATCGAGCGAGTGCTGGCGTGAGGAGGAGTCGATGATGTACGATGCCAGCATCGTGTCGAACGACACCGGGTGGATGTCGATACCGGCGTGGCGGAGCACCTCGAGGTCATACTTGATATTCTGCCCGAACTTCTGGACATTCGGATTTTCGAGCAGCTTTTTCAGTTCCGCGATGGCTTCATCGAACGGAAGATTCATTTCGCTGTCATCGGTGTGGCCAAGCGGAATGTAGTACGCCTCCCCGGCCCGATCGGATAGGGATACCCCGACCAGCTTCGCCTGCATGGCATCGAGTGAAGTGGTCTCGGTGTCGACCGCGATCTCCTTGCGACCCGAAAACGCCTTGACGAGCTTCTTCAGGTCTTTGATGCTCTCGACCCCGTGATAGGCGGCTTTGGTTGCGGCGGCCGGTTCGTCGGCCATGCCTTTGATTTCGGCATCGGGAATGAGCTGTTTGAGCAGGCGGTGAAACTCCAGCCGCATAAAGAGTTTCTGAATCTTCTCGAAATCGTACGGCTCGCGTTTCATGTAGTCAAAGTCGCAGTCGATCGGCACATCGGTGTGGATCGTGACCAGCTCGCGCGAGAGCCGTGCGCTGTCGCCGTGCTCGGTCACCTTGGTGCGAACGCCCTTGGCCTTGATCTGATCGGGGTTCGCCAGGACGTCATCGAGCGAGCCGAACTGCTCCAGCAGGTTGTCGGCCGTCTTCGGCCCGATACCGGGAATTCCCGGCACGTTGTCGGAGCTGTCGCCCATGATGGCGAGCTTGTCGATCACCAGTTCGGGATACACGCCGAACTTGGCCTTGACCTCCTCCCGGCCCATTTTGAGAGCCGGGTCGGAGCCGGGCTTCGGGTTGTAGATGCGGACATTGTCGTTGACGAGCTGGAAGAAATCTTTGTCGCCGGTGACCAGCCAGACATCGAGCCCTTTCGCGTCCGCTCGCCTGGCGATTGTTCCGATAATGTCGTCGGCTTCGTATCCCTCCATCTCGAAATGCGCGATCCCAAGCGCCTCGACCGCCTCGCGAATATCGGGAAGCTGCTCCACGAGCTCTTCGGGCATCTTCGCGCGAGTCGACTTGTATTCCTCGTAGCGCTCGTGACGGAAGGTCGGGGCCTTGGTGTCCCAGGCCACCGCGATATAGTCCGGGTCTTCGTCCTTGATGACTTTGATCACCGAGTTGATGAATCCGAACGTCGCCGAGGTATTGATGCCTTTGGAATTGATCAGCGGGTTCCGGATAAACGCGAAATAGGCGCGATAGAAGATCGCGGAACCGTCGATCAGATAGAGTGTCTTCTTCCTGGCCGTCACCGGTATAGCTGCTCCTTGCGTATATAGTCAAGCACGGCTGGCGGCAGGTACGGCTGCAGCTGGTCGTCCGTGGCGCCGTCTACAATCATGCCCCGCAGCGTGCTCGATGAAATGTCGATTTCTTCGGTCTCGATCAGTTCGATCCGGTCGGCTGGCAGAGCGGTGTGGTTTTTCAGCCGATAGCCGGGGCGGGCGCCGGCGAGAATCGGGACTTCTGCCAGTATGCGATCGGGCTGGTGCCAGCGTTCGATTTGATCGAGATTATCCGCTCCCACGATAAAGCAGAATCGGCGTTCGGGGAAGCGGTTCTTGACGGCGAGGACCGTATCGAGCGTGTAGCCGGAGAGGTTTCGCTCCGATTCGATCTCGCACACCTCGAATTTCGGAAACGGCGCCGCGGCGAGCCGCAGCATGGCCGCCCGGTGGTGGTACGGGGCGCCGTCACGCTCTTGTTTGAACGGGTGATTGAAAGCCGGGATCAGCAGAACGCCGACAAGATTTCGGCGGTGCTGGAGATTGTCGGCAAGGGTCAGGTGTCCGGCGTGAACAGGGTCGAAAGTCCCCCCGAGTATGCCCCAGAGGCTGCCCCGCTCAGGTGCCGGCATGCTCCGTTTGCTCCTCGGCCGGCGGGGCCGGCGGCAGCTGGTCGATCTTCTTGAGCAGTTCGTCGGCCTTGCCGACATGCCCGTTGTTGGGGAATTCCTGCTTGAAATCGATGAGGCACTGCCGGGCGGTGGCATACTGACCGCTCTTGTAGGTTGCTTCGCAATTCTTGAAGGCCGCCTGGGCCGCCTTGGCCAGGGCTTTGCCGGCGAGCTTGTTGTCGGGGAAGACGGTGGCGAAATTCTCGAAGCGGCGGCGGGCGTCATCGTATTCCTTCAATCGGAGGTCCATCAGGGCGTAATGATAGGTGGCCAGCGGACCATAATCGGTATCGGTGTAGTCGTCGATCACTTTCTGGAAGTAGATCCGGGCGGCTTTGGGGGCGCCGAGCCGCTCGTAGACGATCGCCGCCTGATAGGTCTTGTGAGCCAGCCGATTGCGGCCCTCGGCGAGATACCGCTTGGCATCCGGCACCAGATCCGATTCGGGGAAGTCGATCAGGAAATCGTTGAGCAGGTCGATAGCCCGTTCGAGATCGGTCTGGTCGAGTCCGTAGTGATGCGGCGTGGCCTCGAAGTAGCTGGCCGCCCGCATGAATACGGCGTTTTCGAAATAGGGCGACGACGGGTAGTTGACGGCGAGGCGATTGAATTCGACCGCGGCCAGTTCATACTCCTTGTTGCCGAAATACGACAGGGCCAGGTAGTACTGGGCGGTGTCGACCACGGCGTTGCCGGGGTAGTTGAATACGACCGTCTGGAGATAATCGACCGCCGAGACATATTTCTTTTTGTCATATTTCTGCTTGCCGAGTGCGAACAACTGCGAGGCGTCCATCTCGGACAGCGGCCGGTTGCCGCCGCATGAGGTAAGCGAGAGCGTGAGAGCGACAAGCGCGATCGCCGCCACGCCGGTAGTGCGGAGTGTGGTCAAACCCGGTAGGTCTCCTTGAGCATCTTGTAATTTTCCATCACCTTGTTCAGGTAGTTCTTGGGGATCGGCTTTCGATCGCGCATGATGCCGCGCAGGCGGGCCTCCCCTACGTTATACGCCACCAGCGCCTTCTTGACATCGCCGAACTTCAGAATCTGTTCGAACAGATGCATGGTGCCGAGGCGGATGTTAGTCTCCGGCTCGAACAGCGTCTGGGTGCCTTTCCAGTCGACGCCGGAGCGGCTGGCGAGATCCTCGCCGACAAACGGCACCACCTGCATCAGGCCGCGGGCGCCCTTGTTGGAGACCTGGCCCTTCTTGAAGGACGACTCGGTCAGGATCACGGCCAGGACAAAGAGCGGGTCGTAGTGGTACTTCTGGCTCTGTTCATAGATGGTGTTGGTGAGTTGTTCGACTTCATCGTCGCTGAAACCGATTTGAAAATCGTCAATTGCCTTGAAAATCTGAAGTTTTTCTTCAAGGGCGCCGATCCGGCTCTGCTGAAACGAAATCTGGCGCTCGAGATCATACTTCTCCTTTACCAGATACACCAGCAGGCCCGACTGGAGCAGATAGATCAGCACCAGCACGAAGGCCACCGGCTTGGAAAGGAATATGCCCAACCGTTCAAACTGAATCATGCCACATCCCCAACCTTAGTTCCTTGCAGATCGTATCCGTCGACCGCGTCGATCCGGGCCGCGCAGATGCGGCCGACCGCGAGGTCATTACCGGACACGTAAACTTCCTGATCGATTTCCGGACAGTCTCCCCTCGTTCGGCCGGTCGCAGGACCGTCCTCCTTGAGAGAATCTATGATAACATCGACAGTTTGCCCTATCAAGTTGTTATTTTTCTCGAAAGCGATCTCCCGCTGGAGGCTCATCAGCTCATCCAGACGGGCCTCCTTGACTTCCTCCGGAATCTGGCCGTCGAATTGCTCCGACGGCGTCCCTTCCTCAGGTGAGTAGGTGAACACGCCCATGCGGTCGAAACGGGAGTCCTCGATAAAGTCGCGGAGTTCGGCGTACCGCTCCTCGGTCTCGCCGGGGAAGCCGACGATAAAGGTCGTGCGGATCACGGCATCGGCGCTGATCTCCCGGATCTGCTCCAGCATGCGCTCGATATCGGGCCGCTTGACCTGGCGGCGCATGCCGTTCAGGATGTCGGTATTGATATGCTGGAGCGGCAGATCGAAGTAGTTCAGGGTCTTGTTGTCGCCGGCCAGGTATTCAATATGTTCGGTGGTGAGCGCGGCCGGATAGAGGTACATCAGGCGAATCCACTCGATGCCGTCGATCTGTTCCAGTTCGCGCAGGAGATCGAGCGTGGTCGGCCGTCCGGGCAGGTCGTACCCCCACAGGGTTGCTTCCTGCGAGACGAGAATTAATTCCCGCTTGCCGTTTTCGGCGAGGAAAGCCGCCTCGCGCATGATAGAGTCGAGTGGACGGCTTCGGAAACGGCCGCGCATGCCGGGTATTGCACAGTAGGTGCAGCCCCGGTCGCAGCCGTCGGAGATTTTGAGATACGACCACGGATATGGATCTGATATGAATCGGTGCTTCCAGCTCAGATAGGCGAGCTTGCGCGGTTCGAGCTTGACCGTCTTGTCGTTGTGGAGACTCCCCCCTACCGCGCCGGCAATTGAGTCCAGCGCGCCCAGCCCGAAAGCGCCGTCGAGTTCGGGGATTTCCTTCAGCAGATCGTCGCCGTAGCGCTGCGAGAGGCAGCCCGATGCATACAGTGTCTTGAGGCGGCCGTCGCGCTTGAGTTGCCCGAGCCGGAGGATTTCGTTGATCGATTCTTCTTTGGCCGGGAGGATGAAGCCGCAGGTGTTGACCACGATCGATTCGGCCTGTTCGGGGTCGTTGACCGGTTCGTGGCCGGCATCGATCAAACGCGCCGAGATATAGTCGGCATCGACATCATTCTTGGGACAGCCGAGCTTGTGAACATAAAACTTCATAGGCGGGTTGGCGCTTACAGCTTCACGCGTTCCACCGAATCGGGGAACGACGGCTCAAAGAGGTTGGCCCGGCAGGAATCGGCGGTGGTCTCTTTCGTAATCACGATTGTATTGAGGTCGCCGTTTATATCGTAATAGCGAAGATCGGCGATCCGGTCGCCGTTTTCGGACAGGGTGACGGTCAGGGTATCGGGCAAATCGACATCGTCGGCGTTCTTGCGCACGAGCCGGTAGACCCGGTTGGATTTGATCGTGCCGGTCTCGAAAAACTTGTCGAGCCGGGTGACGAACGCGATCTGCGATCCGGTGAACTTCTCACCGTTCGGCTGCTCGATGACGACCTGGTTGGCGTCCTGCGAGTAAGTGTAGAGGTGGGTCAGATCGTAGAGATACTGGTCGCCGCCGATCTTCACATTGAAGCGGCCATCGCTGGCGATATCGGCGATTCCCTCGGTCGTGTCGACTTCCTGGAAGACGTCGGAGTCAATAATACTGAGGAAATCGAAATGGACGCAGGCGGCGTTGGCCAGGCGGGCCTTGATGGCGTTGAAGCGGTCGCCGGCGGAGACGCCGCCGGTCAGCAGCAGACCGGATAACACTATGGAGGTGATATACTTCATCGCTGGTTATACGCCCCGGTAGCTGATTAGTTTGCCCCCGGTTCGCCGGCCGAAACCGACTCGCCGCCGCCGAACAGGGTGTCGATATAGGCTTTGTCGACAAGGACTTCGCGGGCCTTGGAGCCGTCGAAAGTCGAGACGATCCCAGCTTGCTCGAGCTTGTCGATCAAACGGGCGGCGCGCTGATACCCGATTCCCAGACGGCGCTGGAGCAGCGACACCGAGCCCTGCTTGTGCCGGACCACGACATCGGCGGCCTCACGGAAGAGCGGATCGCCAAAATCAACATCTTCGATCTCGGTCGTCTCCCCGGTCGCCTGCGAGATATTCTCCAGCTTGAGCATGGGCAGCTCCTGCTCCTTGATAAAGCCGACAATGCCCTCGGTCTCCTCGCCGGTGACATAGGCGCCGTGAAGGCGGGTCGGCTCCGGCTGGCCGGGCGGGAGGAACAGCATATCGCCCTGACCGAGCAATTTCTCGGCTCCGTTGGCGTCGAGAATGGTGCGAGAATCTACTTTCGAAGAGACCGCAAAGGCGATGCGGGCCGGGAAATTAGCCTTGATCAGCCCGGTGATGACATCCACCGACGGCCGCTGGGTCGCCAGTACCAGGTGGATCCCGACCGCACGGGCCATCTGGGCGAGACGGGTGATGAGCAGCTCGGTTTTGGATGATGTCGACGACATCAGCAGGTCGGCCAGCTCATCGACCATGATCACGACATACGGCAGCTTCTTGGCCTCGTCGGTCTGCTTCTTATTGTAGTCTTCGATATTCCGCACCGACATATTGGCCAGCTTGCGATAGCGCGATTCCATCTCGACCACGGCGTCCGAAAGCACCTTCTCGGCCCGCTTTGGATTGGTGACCACCGGGCGGCCGAGATGCGGGACGCCGGAATAGACAGTCAGTTCCAGCATCTTCGGATCGACCATGATGAACCGGATATTGTGCGGGTGGAGCCGGTAGATAAGCGACGTCACGAGGCCGTTCATACAAACCGACTTGCCCGATCCCGTAGCGCCCGCGATCAGCAGATGGGGCAGCCTGGCCAGGTCGGTCACATACGGCTTACCGGCCGTGGTCATCCCGAGTGCGAGCGGAAGGCGCAGGGCTGGATTGGTGAATTCCGACGATTCGAGCACATCGCGGAGATAGACAATTTGCGCCTTACGATTCGGAATTTCAACCCCGACCGCCGCCTTGCCCGGAATCGGGGCGATAATGCGGATGCGCTTCGCCTTGAGGGCGAGTGCGAGATCGTCCGACAGGTTAATAATCTGATTGACCTTCACCCCGGCGGCCGGCTTGAATTCGTAGCGGGTGATCACCGGTCCGGGATAACGCTCGATTTCGCCCGCGATATTGACGCCGAAGGTCTCGAGCGTTTCTTTAAGCATCCGGGCGGTGAACTTGAGTTCATCGTCGCTCACCGACGGCCCCGGG
>CAYPYM010000029.1:0-12727 GCA_964414435.1 uncultured Ignavibacteriales bacterium
GTCGTGGAGCAGGGTGTTGTACCAGGCGACGAGGCGGACCTCGTTGTTGGCGCAGATGACTTCGTTTTCGTAGTAGTCGAAGCCGACCCGATCGCCGGTGAGGAGCTGGTTGAACGCATAGCGCATATGGTCTCGTTCGGATTCGGGGATGAAGGTGTTGAACCATTCTTTTCCGAGGATCCGGTCCTCGGGGAGTCCGAGGATTTCGATTCCCTTGCGGTTGATGAGGGTAACGCGCCCCCGATCGTCGAGGGCGACCATGATGGTTGCGGCGACATCGAGATACTGCTGGGCCTTCTCCCCCGCCTCGTGGGCGGCGCGTTCGGCGTCGCGGAGGGCGGTAATATCGCGGGTGACGTTCAGGCTGTGCAGTTCGCCGTCGAGTTCGATGAGCGAGGCGGACATGAGGCCGGTGAGGACGGTGCCGTCTTTGCGTCGGAAGCGGGCTTCGAGGTTTTCGATTTTGCCGTCGTTGCGGATGCCGTCGGCCAATTTCTTGCGATCTTCCGGATCGGCCCAGACCCCGATCTCGATCGACGTTTTGCCGATGCAGTCCTCGCGGGTGAAGCCGGTGATGCGGGTAAAGCCCTCGTTGATGGCGACGTAAAGCCCGTCGGAGACGCGGTTGATGTTGATCGAGTCGGGACTTGTTTCGAAGGCGATGCGGAACCGTTCCTCGCTGCCGCGCAGCGCCTCTTCGGTCTTGTGGAGTTCGGAATAGTCGCGGCCGACCGACTGGATCTCGCGGATATTGCCGTGTTCGTCGAACAACGCCCGGTCGGTCCACTGCTGCCACGCGGTGGAGCCGTCGGGGAGTGTCACCTCGTGTTCATCGGTGGCCGAGGGGTGGTCGGGGGTCAGGGAACGGACCTTGGCCAAAACGCGCTCACGGTACTCGGGGGTCACCAGCTCGAGAAAGCTGGTGCCGGTGGCCTTTTCGTGGCTGAGTCCGAAGCAGCGCCGATAGCTTTCGTTGGCGAAAGTCCGGGTGCCGTCGGGGAGCCAGCGCACGATGTATTCGGTCTGGTCCTCGGCGACGCTGCGATAACGGGCTTCACTGGCGGCCAGGGCGCGTTCCATGCCCTTGCGCATGGTGATGTCGAGGGCGACGCAAATGATGCCGGTGATATGGTCATCGTCCTTGAGCGGGCCCATTGAGATCGAGTACCAAGCCGGGTCGACATTCTCCATGCCGGGGACTTCGATCGTCACGAGCAGGCCCTCCTCGACGACTTTCTTCTGGGCTCGAAGGACGGTATCGCGGTAGGCCTGCGAACCGAGATCGGCGAGGGCTTTTCCGACTACTTCCTCGACCGAGAGAACTTCGGGGACGGCGTTGACGTAGCGCACGATGCCGTCGAGGTCGGTTTCGAGCATATAGCCGGGGAGTTGTCGGACGAGCGAGCGCCAGCGGCCTTCGGATTCCTGCAGCGCCAGCCCCATCCGTTCGCGTTCGACGGCGGCGCCGATCGTGCCGGCGGCGGCCCGGAGGGCGTCGAGTTCGGCGGGCGACCAGACCCGCTCGCGCGTGCATTCGTCGAAACCGAGGAAGCCCCAGAAGAAGTCGCGGGAGAAGATCGGCACCAGCGCGATCGACAGGATGTCCTGTTCCTCCATGATCGCCCGTTCGTCGGGGCTCAGATCGCGGACGAGGCCGTGGTAGACGTCGCGGGCGGCCAGCACCGATTCCATCGTGCCGAGATGATCGAAAGGAAGGTCTTTCATGCCGGGATCGTCGAGAAACGACGCGATGCCGTCGGCGACCCATTCGAATCGCTGGGTGCAGAGGCGGCGGCCGTCGGCGAAAGAATTCTGGAATATGTAGCAGCGGCTCACGCCGGCGGCGCGGCCGAGGGCTTCGACGCAGTGCTGGAGGGCGCGGTCCACGCTTTCGACGGTGAGCAGGTGTTGGGCGATATTGCTGACGGCCTCGAGAACCTGCCCCCGCCGCTGCAGCTCCTGGGCGGCGCGCTTGCGTTCGGTGACGTCCATGAGGACGCACTGGACGGCGGGTTCGCCGCCGTAGGTGATGCGGGTCGCGAGCATCTCCACCCAGATGACGCCGCCGCCCTTTCGAAGCATGCGGAAATCGTAATGGGCGGGCACGGCTTCGCCTCTGAGTCGGGCGGTGTAGCGTTCGAGTACAAACCGGTCGTCGGGGTGAATGCTCCAGGCGACGTCGACGCTTTCGGCGGTGATTGCGTCTTCGGGAGTCGCGCCGAGAATTCGCAACGCGGCCGGATTGGCGAAGACGGCTTTGGGCGGGAGTCCCTGGAGCACGACGATTCCCTGGAGGGAGTTGTCGACGAGGTCGCGGTATTTTTCTTCGCTCTGGCGCAGGGCGGTTTCGGCGCCCTTGCGTTTCGATATGTCGCGGGTGCTGGAGCGGTGTCCCATGACGGACCCGTCGGCCCCGAGAATCGGCTGCCACGACGACGCCACCCACAGGGTGCGACCGTCCTTGCGCCTGATACGGAATTCATAGTCGTTGCCGCTCGTGCCGCGGATGGCGCCGTGGAAGGCGGCCGCCACTCGCTGGTAGTCGTCCTCGTGGACGATGGCCATGGGGAAATTCTCGATCGTACGGCACTCATCGGGGGTGTATCCGGTGATGCGGGTCACGGCGGCGTTCATCCAGAGCATGGAGCCATCGGTACCGTACCAGCACTCCCAGTCGTAGGCGTAGTCGGCGATGGCGCGGAAGCGTTCCTCGCTTTGGCGGACGGCGTCCTGGGCGTCGATGATATCCGAGGCGACCCGGATCACGTTGAGGACGCACTGCTCCCCCCCGACTTTGACGATTCGCGCCGAGAGCAGACACTTCTGTCCCCGGCCGGATTTGGACCCATGGGTGAACTGAAGATTGTCCACGCGGCCGTGTTCGTCCAGGCGGCGCATGAACTCCTCGCGCTCGGAGCGGTCGACCCAGATGCCCATTTCGACCGTACTGTGGCCGATGGCCGATTCGCGGGAGAAACCGAACCGGCGGACCCAGGCTTCGTTAATGTCGAGAATAACGCCGTCGCCGTAGCGGGTGATGCCGGCCGGGTCGGGCGAGAGTTCCATGGCGCGCGAGAGCAGGTCGCTCTGGGCGTTTGGAAAGTTGCCGGCCGTTTCGCGTCGGGCGAGACACTCAAGAATGGGCTGATCGGAAGCGGGATTGACGACGGCGGTCAGGTCGACCGGAATCAGCGTGCCGTCATCGGACGACAGCTCCAGGTGGATGCCGCTGGCGGAAGTTTCGGCTCTCAGAAGTACGAGGAACTCCTCGAACGGCTTGCGCGAACCGGGGGCGAGCAGATCGGCGAAACGGCGCTGGGCGAGTTTTTCATCGGGGAGGCGCAGCCAGGCGGCAAGCCCGGCGGCATTCTGGAGGAGGCGGCCATCGGTCGTGAGCCGGAACCAAACAGTTTCGGCCGCCTCAAGCAGCTGTGAGAGCGGGGCGGTAATGTCCGGTATGCCGGTGTCGACTGACTCTTCGGGGTTCGACCTGGACTGCTTGCTCACCGAATATCCCTCCTGGCACACTCCGTGTTATCGTCCCGGACCTTGTGAATCAATGCGTACTCAGACCCCTCATAACTCGCGGCAAGATAGTGCTTATTTAGAAGATGCGGGGTATGACAGTTTCCGTCAACCAAAAGTTTTTCCTCCACGAAGAAATTATACCCGCTCACTCCGGAATGGAGCCGGGCGAATAGTTTCCTCGTGCCTGGAAGACTCGGCCGCGGGCTCGTGGTGGGGAGAAGGCCGATATGCGGGTGGACTTACTGATTCGCAATCAGTCGGTCAGGGCGAGCGGCGGGCCGGCCACGAGGCTCAGCCACGTCATAATTCCGGGTGGGCGACACAGTATGGGATGGTCGCCCCACTCTGCCTTCACCCCCCCGACCTCCATCTCCCTCCCGGGATCGACCGGCGCGCCTAAGCGATACATCGACAAGGCCTTACCGGGCGTGAGTACGTCCGGCACACCCTTTGCGCTCTGCGGCGCAGGAACATCTGTGAAACTGTGTATAGCAAGGGGTGATCATGGCTCGAACCAGACAAAAACGACGCGATCACGAGAGCTCCGAGGTCGGAGCGTTCTTCATGAAGTGGGGATCGAAGCTTCTCCTCGCCGTTATCATCGTGGTCGTTGTTTTGACGCTGGTGCAGTGCACCGTCAAGAAGCCGGAGTCGCCGACCTGGTCGACCAATTTCGTGGTCCCGGTGGTGAACCGGACCTACATGATGGACGAGCTGGTACAGCGAATCGATCAGGAAGGGATCACGATCAACGATTCCGGCGACGTGGTTTTCAGTATCGAGAAGGACCTTGATACGGTTGCGCTGGATCAGGACAATCTTTCGACCGGCGACCTTCAGTATGCGGTCGGGGCGAGGCTGGGCGTGGTGGATATCGCCAAACCGTCGATTGCACCGGTGTCGGTGAGCTTCGCCGATCTCGGCGGGCTGCCGGTGGTGCTTCCGGGCGATCAGGCGATCGTGCCGGATACGTCGTTTGACATCGAAGCGCCGCTCCCGACAATCAGCGATTTTCAGAGTGCGACGATTTCGACGGGGCGGGTGGATGTCGTCATCTCCAATCAGCTCGGCCTGACGCTCGACAATATCTCGGTCGATCTGGCCGACAAGTTCACGAGTCAGGTGCTGGCCAGCGGCTCGTATGCCCTTCCCCTGCCGACCGGTGGTGCGGCGATCGTGCCGCTCGTGCTTGACGGGGTAACGGTACCGGCCGACGTGAAGGTTGTCACCCACGCCCACACGCCGATCGACACGGTGTCGAACTTCTCGTCACGCTATGCGCTTACGGCGGTGTCGTTCGGCGACACGCTGCAGGTGAGTTCGGCGATGGCGCGGATTCCCGCCCTGAGTCGGACCGACTCGGCGGTGGTGGCGCTGGCCGAGAGCGACCGGATCGATTCGGCGAGCCTGGCATCGGGCATGCTCTCGCTCGATATCGCCAACGGGACGAATCTCGATGCCTCGATTCAGGTACAGTGCCCCGATTTCGAGCAGGGCGGTACGCCGCTGACGGTTAACGGATCGGTCGGGGCCGGGCAGAACCAGCAGTACAACGTCAATCTGGCCGGTTACACGCTCGTGCCGCGCTCGAGCACGGTGCCGCAGGATGTCGCGGTGTACGTGACGGCTGACATGCCCGGATCGGGCGGCAATGTCGTGGGGGTTGAGCAGGCCGACAGTTTCACGGTCACCGCGAACCTGACCAATCTGACTTTCAGTGCCGTTACCGGGCTGTTCCAGGCGGTCGGCGCTACGTTCGACAGCATCTCCCAGGATATCGATGTCCCCACCGGTCTCGAAAACGTCCAGCTCACCAGCGCGATGATCACGCTGGAGGTAGAGAACGCGATCGATCTGCCGGGGCAGCTCGATATCCAGCTCAGCGGTGACAACGGCAAGACGACCGCGTTTGCCGGCAACGTCACGCCGCGCGGGCTGGCCACGGCCGTCACGACCCAGATTGTCAATGACAGTGTCGCCGACTTCCTCTCCCCGCTCCCGACCCGGGTGCAGGCGAGCGGCACGGTGACGTTCGGGGACGGCTCCTATCAGGGGACGATATCGGCGAACGATTACGTGTTTGCGCGGGTGAAGATATTCGCGCCGCTCGAGATGATCATCAATCCGACGACGGTGGAAGCGGATATCGAGAGCCAGGATGTCAGCCAGGACAATATCGACGCGATAACGGATCATTTCATTCAGGGACGGTTCATCTACCGCCTGACCAACCACCTTCCGCTCGGCGCGCACGTGAACATCTATCTGGGGCCGGACTCGACGACGCTGTTCGACGCGCCGCAGGTCCGCTTCGATTCGCTGTATATCACGGCGGCGCCGGTCGATGCCGGCGGGATCGTGTCGGATACATCGATGACGCCGTGGCAGGAGGTCTATCTCGACAGTGCCGACGTGCAGGTGCTCAAGAACCCGACGCTTTATATCGGGCAGGAGATCGTGCTCGACGGCTCGAACGGCCAGACGGTGAAGTTCACCCGGAACGATTACGTCACGGTGGTCGGACGGATCGAAGTTGAATACCTCTTTGACGGAAACTTCTAAGGAGACGGTCATGATTCGGAACAGCCAATACAGAATGTATGCCGTCACGGCGGCGCTGCTGCTGGTCGTGGTCCTTCTCCCCTGGACCGTATCGGCCGAGCAATCGTCGGCGCGCAGTGTCGCGATGGGTGAGGCCTACACCGCTCTGGCGAACGGTGTCGACGCCGCCCGGTACAACCCGGCCAATCTGGGTCTGGACGGCTATCGCCGGACGGAGCTCGAGGTATTCGGCCTGGGAGCTGACATCAATAACAACTCGTTCAGTCTGAGCGATTACAACCGCTACACCGGCGCCTATCTCACCGACGCCGACAAGGCGGATATTCTGGCCAAGGTTCCGGAGCAGGGATTGCTCCTTTCGGCCGACGTGCAGGCCTCGGCGGTGTCGCTTTCGAGCGGTTCATTCGCCCTGACGACGTCGGCGGTCGGCCTGGCCAATGTGAACCTGAACCGCGATCTGCTGGAACTGGTCCTCAACGGCAACACCTTCGGCGACACGATCAGCGTGACCGGGTCGTACTCGGACGCGGTGGCGTATGTCTCGACCGGTGTGTCTTACGGCATGGCGCTGTACACGGCCGGGACGCGGCAGTTGTCGGTCGGGGCGACGGCGAAGTACATCCGCGGGCTGGCGGTCGAGAAGATCGTAGAGCTCGACGGCCTGGCCGCCACGTTCGAGACCGGTTTCGAGGGTGAGGGGCGGATGATCGCCCAGACCGCCACCGGTGGATCGGGTTACGCGCTCGATCTGGGTGCGGCGCTGAAGCTCAGCGACAGTTACACCGCGGGTATCCGGGTGAAGAACTTCCTGAGCAGCCTGAAGTGGGACAAGCAGACCGAGGAGCACAGTTACATTTTCAGCTTTGATACGGTGACGATCGCCAATGCCGACGGCGACTTTGTCGTGTCCGAGAGCGACACGAAACCGATCGCGTCGTTTTCGACCGATCTGCCGTCGCTGATGACGGTCGGATTCGCGAAGACGTCGGGATCGCTGCTGTGGGCGGTCGACTGGGAGCAGGGATTCCGCACGGCCGCGGGCGCGTCGACCAAGCCGCGCCTGTCGCTCGGTCTCGAGTGGTCGGGCCTGCCGTTTTTGCCGGTTCGGGCCGGCTACTCGACGGGGGCGGAACGACCGGCGGCGTTTTCGTTCGGCAGCGGCGTGGCGTTCGGACCGTTTTATCTCGACGGTGCGGTGGTCACGGGCAAGAGCCTGTCGCCGTACTCAACCAAAGGGATCAACCTCGCCGTCTCGAGCGGCCTCTACTTCTGAGCAGGGAGCTTACTATGAACTCGACACGCACGTTACAGATACGGACTCGGCCGGCGCTTCTCCTGGCTCTCGCGTTTGTGGCGCTGATCGGCATGACGGTGCAGGCCTCGTCGCCGAGCCCCGAACTGCTGCAGCGGATCAAGAGCGGTGAACAGCAGGTGCCGTACTATCTCGTCAACCTGGCGAAGATGCACGCCAGGGGGATCAATACCGGCACGAGTCTACGTCCGGCCAGCGACGGCAGCTATAAGATCGTACCGAGCAAAGCCCCCCAGGCGACCGGGACGTTCAAGGCGCTGGCGATCATGGTGCAGTTCTCGGACAATTCCGCGGCCACGCCGGCGGCGTATTTCGACTCGCTGCTGTTCGACTCGACCGGCAATACGGTCCGCGACTACTACCACCAGATTTCGTATGGCCAGCTCGACATGATTACTGTCAATATGCCGACCTCACTCGGGTGGCGGACCGCCCCGCAGACGTACGCCTACTACGTGGACAACCAGAACGGCACGGGCTCCTACCCCAACAACTGCCAGAAGCTGGTCGAGGACATGGTCGATCAGGTCGATTCGGTGGTTGATTTCTCGAAGTACGACAACGACGGTGACGGTTTTGTCGACGTGGTGGTGCTGATCCATGCCGGCAGCGGCGCCGAGATGAGCGGCCTGTCGACCGATATCTGGTCGCACAAGTGGGCGATCGTGCCGCGTCTGAGGGACGGTGTCTATATCAGCGACTACACCGTTCAACCGGAGTTGTGGACAATACCGGGCGACATGACAATCGGCGTGTACGCTCACGAGCTGGGTCATGCGTTCGGTTTGCCCGATCTGTATGACACCGACAACTCGTCGAACGGTATCGGCATCTGGGGCATCATGGCGTATGGAAGCTGGATGGGCCCGGGCAATCGCGGCGGATCGCCGTCGCATCCGTGTGCCTGGAGCCGGATTCAGATGGGCTTTGCGACCGCGATCAATGTCGCCGCGAACAGCAACGGCAGGTCGATCCGGGCGGTGGAGACAAGCGGTGAGATTTATCGGCTGTGGAGCTCCGGCGCGGCGTCGAACGAGTACTTCCTCGTGGAGAACCGCCAGAAGACCGGATACGACAGCTATCTGTACGGTTCGGGGCTGCTCATCTGGCATATCGACGACAGCAAGGCGACGTCGAACAACACCGACAATACGCAGGAATGGTATCCCGGCATGGCCGCCGGTAATCACTATCGGGTGGCGCTGGAGCAGGCCGACGGATTATACGAGATCGAGAAGAGTACCGACTACGGCGACGGCAACGATCCGTGGCCGGGCGGGCTGACGCGGCGTGATTTCGACGCGACCACGACACCGAGCTCGGATGCGTACCTGTTGGGCACGTCGTTCGTCAAGGTGGGTAATATCTCGAATTCGGGCGCGACGATGACGGCCGATCTCATAGTCGGTCTGGCGGCGGCGGTGGACGACGACAACGGCGTGGTGCTGCCGACGACGATGGCGCTGGAGCAGAACTACCCCAATCCGTTCAATCCGACCACGACGATAGGCTTCACCAGCAGCGCCGCGGCGCGGGCGCGCCTGGAGATATTCGATCTTCTCGGCCGGCGGGTGAGGACCCTGCTGGACGGAGCGGTTGAGGCGGGTACGACGACGCTGGTCTGGGACGGCCGAGATGATGCGGACCGACCGGTGGCGTCGGGCGTATACTTCTACCGGCTGACAGCAAACGACTCGATGAACTCGACGAAGAAGATGCTTCTTGTGAAGTAGGCAAGCCCCCTTGCTCGGGGCGGTGCATCGACGCCGCCCTACGAAACCCCGGTTCTTCCGGGGTTTTGTTTTGGGCTATTCCGGGTACTGATAATCGGAAGGGCTCAGTTCGGGCGCCGGGCGCTGGTGCCGTTGCGACTTTTTGTACTTCGTGTGGCAGGTTTTGCAGCGCTTGGGATCTTCCGTATACCCTCGCTCCGCGAAGTACTGCTGAGCCTGGCTGGTGAAGACGAACTCCTGTCCGCACTCCGTGCAGATGAGTATCTTCGGCTCGAAACCGTTGTCCATGTTTCCCCCTCTAGTTTGTTCGAACGCCTTCCTTGACGATCGAAACAATGGAAACATATACCTATATTCGCGCTATTGATAGCCCTGATTGAAAATAGTGTCAACTAAAAAGCGATCTTTTTTCAGTACGGGTTGCAGGTCGGGAAGGCACCACCCAGGAAAATGATTCCGACAATGCGTGTCAGGTCGGAAACGCTTACCGAGCCGTCGCAGTCCAGATCGCCCGAGGCTTCGACAGGCATCGGAGTCGCACCGCCGGTGAAGATGTAACTCACCAGATACGTGAGATCGTCGATCAGGATCGAGCCGTCGAAGGTGCAGTCGCCATGCTGAAGCACGGTGCGGGCGCCAACCGTCTGCGAGTCGGTCACGGCCGGGTTGCCGTTGGACGCGACCTTGAACCAGAGCGTCGAGACCTGATCAAGCGGGGTGCCGTCGGGAGGCGTCACGGGGATGTTCACGATCGAATCCTGCAGCGGGCCGAGCGAGATCTCGAGGGTATCGGGGACGATCCAGCCGAGCGAGTCGCCGGCGGTAACCATGAGGATGTCGCTGAGGGGCGAGGCATTCGATATCCGGTACTGAAAGTTGCGGATGCCGCCGGAATAGACCGCCGAATCGACTGTCATGACCGACGAGGCGACGGCGTAGGGCGGAATCACACTGGCGGAATAGCTGCAATATGCGCCGCTGGAGAACTCCGACACGTTGCACACGACCAGCGTCACGCGATAGTAGTCTTCGAAGTCGGGAATGTCGATCGTGCCGTAGTATGACGGCGCGGGCAGGGTGAGTTTCTCGAAGGTGTGGACGTTCTCGGCGGTCGACTTGACGACGTAGGCGGCCCACTCGCGGCCGTCGTCGCCGTTGACGGTGAGATGCAGCTTGCCGATTTTCGTGCCGGGGTAGAACTCGATATAGCAGGCGCCGTAGCCGGCCGGGTTGGTCGGCGACGACTGCACGGGCACCGGGTAGGTCATGTGGGCTCGACCGATCTTGACCCAGTACGGGTAGTTCTCACCATAGTGCAGTCCGTCATCGCGCGAGCTGGTCAGGTAGTTCCAGACGGCAAACTCGGCGAAGGCCGAATCGGGGGTGATGCCGTAGACGAGGCTCATCGTATCGGACAGCGACTGAAAGGCGTCGGCGTAGCGCGCCCCTTCCCACATCGAGGTCAGCAGCGTGGTGTCGATGCGTTCGGCGAGAAAGACGTGCCAGAGGAAGCTGCCGTAGGCGTGCGAGGTGTTTTCCATGACCGACTTCTCAGGATAGTTGAAAAAGCTGGGGAGGTAATTGTAGTTGTCGTTGGTCTGGTCGAATACAAAATCTTCGGTCGCAGTGGCGTCCAATTCCATCAGCCAGACCGGTTCGGAGGAACTGTAGGCGAGCTGGACGCTGTGATGGAATTCATGGGCGCAGGTGACCTTGGCGGCGCCGGCCTGGTCTCCCTCGGGGTCGGTGTTGGGCGGGAAGCCGAGGAAGGAGCTGTTGAGGACCAGGTAGCTGTAGGAATCGTTCCATGGTTCGGAACCGGGTCCCTCGGGGATGGTGTAGCCGTAGTAGCCGGTTTTCTCAAAGTAGATATCGTACAGCGAGTCGCCGCCGAGGTCGTTGTCCGAGGGCGGGTGGAGAAAGCCCATGCGATCGTGGTAGTCCAGGGTGGAATCGAGATAGGCGGCGCACTTCTCGACATAGTCCGGGATACCGTCGAGATCGAGGTCAGCGGCGGGGACCGAATCGGTGCCGGTTGTATCGTAGTGCAGGCGGAAGAAGCCACTGGGTGAAACCCAGTCGTAGGCTGTCGGGAAACGTGCAAAGGCGGTCAAGTATGCCTGCTGGGTCGAGGTCGACAGCTCGTTCCACTCATTGCGAATCTCCACCAGGGTCATGGTCGGGCAGTAGATTCCGGAGGTGGAGGCAATCTGTCCGGCGGCGGCGTAACGGTCGGGAAGGCGCTCGGGGTACTTGATAGCATCGATCTGCAGGAGCACTTTTTGATCGAGGGTCAGCAATCCCTGCTGATAGTCGGCGGCGATTGATTCAAGCGGTGAGGAGTTTTCGGCTGCAGCGGCGACGGCCGGAAGAGCCGCGAGGCCGAGCGACAGCGTGATAAGAATGGTCCGCAGCATCAAGGTTCCTTCTTCATCGGTGAAACGGGCGTCCTGTTCCCTCTTTATCGGCGGATCCCCGTTAATCTGCAATTTTGCAGGTACTCTACAGGTTGGTACACGCGGGCAGTCTCCCCGGCCCCAGGAATCGGCTCGTCTGCGCGGCCGACGCAACCGGTGCGGGATGTATCCGCCGGGCCGAGATAGTCGTTTCAGGCGCTGAAAAACCGGCGGAAGGGCGCTCCCGGTCGGGACACACCTGCCCGTCTTTAATCTATTGAAAATCAGGGACTTGTCAAGAGGAATCCGGTGTCCGACGCGCGAAAATAGTGGTCCGTACCGATGGACAATTGAAGTCCGTTTTCGGCCGAATAGGAGACGTCGAAACGCAGCACTCTCCCCCGCCGCGAGTGTTCCAGTCCGACCCGGAGGCCAACCCCAACAGCCGCATAGGTATGGTTGAACCGAATCGCCTGGCCGTCTTTCCAGGCATGGCCCAGGTCGGTGAAGATGATCGGGCTGAAGAGAGCCGAGTGGACGCGGATATCGGGGAAAAAGCGGGCCTCGAAATTGGCCGTGGCGATCCGGTCGCCGGTCACGAAGAACTTGTCGTAGCCACGCAGCCCGGTGGTGCCGCCGAGCACGAGGCCGTTGGTAGCCCCTTCGCGCCAGTCGGAGTAGTACTGCGCGCGGGCGGCCAGGGTCAGGTATGAGGCGCTTCGGCTGTAGAAGTAGCCGGTGAGGACGGCCACCCGCCGGATATCCTCGTGGCCGCGGAACCAGAACTCGTGGAGATAGTCGAGATAGACGAGGTTGTTGCGGATCCGGTATCCCTGAGCGAGCCGCAGGGTGACATGCTCGTACCAGTGTTCGTCGAAGTCCGAGGCAAAGGCGCGGCCGTAGCTGATGGCCGCCCCCTGCCCGAGGGTGAAGTCCTCGGTGTAGGTGAAGCCGTCGATCCGTTTCATCGTGGTGAAATTGAGATTCGAGAACTGCAGGCCGATCCGGGCCAGGTGGTACAACGAGTCGGTCGGGAACGAGGCGATGCCGAGGGCGGAATCCTCGGGCCGGGTGCACCTCGAGGGCATGGTCGAGGGCGTGACCGTTCGCGTGGACGTGAATCCGGACACGGGGCTGGAGGAGAGGGTCGTCACGGACCACAAGCAGGACCTCCACCCGCAGATCGCGATTGGTGC